>NZ_LOHE01000037.1 GCF_001559865.1 Abyssisolibacter fermentans | reverse complement strand
AAAACATTAAATTCTTTAGAAGCTACATGACATTTTTTGACCACGACATTGATGCCTATATTTTTTCATCTTCATACTATCAAAAAATATAGGCATCTCCGAGTAAAAAAAATGTCTTGTATAGCTTCAACACAAAAACATTGAGTCACACTTCCATCAAAGATTTACTCTAGCTATTTTAACAATTTTGTTATTATTAATAAAAAAGCAGGAAACACCTACCTAAATCAAACTCAATCCTTCTTTTTGTAATTCTTCTTCTCTTACTAGTAAAGCATCCATAACAGTTTGAATATGCTCATTTAAATCTATTCCTAATTCTTCTGCTGATTTTTTTATCTGCTCTCTATCAACAGCTCTTGCAAATGCTTTGTCTTTCAATTTTTTCTTTATTGATTTAATCTTTAATCCTTCAAATTTCGTAGGTCTTACAAGTACACAAGCTATAATAAAACTTGAGAGTTCATCAACTGCATACAATGTCTTAGCTAATTTTGTTTCTCTAGGGGTATTAGTAGCATCAGAATGACCTTTTACAGCCATGACAAATTCTTCATCATACCCTAAATCTCTTAGTATCTCTACTCCCACCAATGGGTGTTCATCTGGATGCTTTTGAAAATCTATATCATGTAGCAAACCACATGCTCCCCATCTTTCAACAGTTTCATCAAACTTTTTTGCATAACCCCTCATAGAAGCTTCTACAGCCAAACTATGTTTTAGCAAACTATCAGAATCAACATGTTCTCTTAATTGTTTCATAGCAACATCTCTCATAATTATCCTCCATTATTTAGAATCTAATTAATTAGTTACAAATACTACCAATATAGTTACTAGGCACCCATCTCATGTCTCTGTGAAAGCGTGACTTCAAGAGTTCGTTTCTTCATCGCTCTTAAGTAGAGAACCAAAATCTACGATTTTGAGTGAATCACTTACTGCTAGGAACACAAGTAGTGAGCTTCTTATTCATTTCAAAACGGGCTCTTGCCCAGCCGTCAAAGATTATGAGATGGGTCCCCTCGCCCAAAACTTATGAGCTAAACATTAAAAGTTAATCTACATTTTTTATATTTTAGTTTTGCAACTACCTAATCTAGAATCCAATTTATATTTATCCTCAATAATATCAGAATCTATTAATAATTTCAATTAAATTGTTAACAATTTAGTTCAATACTATAACTACAAGCAAAACTTTCATTCCCTTTTAATTTTCTAATACCAATCTTATCTTCAAGTTTTTTATTAGTATTATAATAATCAGCTATGCCATACCAAGGTTCTAAACATATGAATGGTGCCGGTTTAGTCCATATTCCCATGTATGGAAAACCTGTATGAGTCATTTTAACACTATCATTTGTTTTTGTATTTCTAATAACTATAGAGTTTGAATTCAAATTTTCAAATATCAATGCATCATTATTAAATAAATCATAGCTTAAATGTATTTGATTTTTATTATTTTTAACTTTTATAGTATTAGGTGATACTAAACCATTTTTACCATCTACTATTCTAGAAATGAAATTTTCCTCTTTCTCAAATTCTAAATAAGCATTTCCACCTTCTATATCGCAGTTAAATGCAGGATGTCCTCCTATTGAAAAATACATATCTTCATCCTTCATGTTAAATACTTCATATGTAAGAATTATTTTATTGCTTTCAAGTTTATACATTACATATAGTTCAAATTCAAATGGATACATTTTTAAAGTATAATCATTAGCTTTTAACACATATTTTAATGTATCTTTAGTTTCTGATACAAATTCAAAGTCTAGATCTCTCGCAAACCCATGCTTTGTCATTTGATATGTTTTCCCATTATATTCATACTCACCATCTTTCATAGTACCTATTACAGGAAACAATATTGGTGCATGTTTACCCCAAAAATTCGGATCAGCTTGCCACAAAAACTCTTTATTATTTTCTAATGATTTGATACTTGTCAGTTCTGCTCCCTTATCTCTTACACTAATACTAATTTTGTCATTACTTATTTGCATTTTTTACCTCCTATATTTTAAGCTATACAGCTATGATTTTGACAAACTATGCTGTTTTAAATGCTAGTTCATAATTTGTTACGCCCAATTCAGACGTTGATGTGATACTATAAATAAGTGATTTACTTGTTCTTAGCACATAACTTTTTAAAACATACTAAATCTCCCTTTTAAAAAATCCATTTATTAAATAATATAACATTATTAAAATTTAGTAAATCAAAATTAGCAGGAGAAATAAATTGATTGCTATAATTGATGAATCAATAGGCTTCTATAAAAAAATATTTGGATGTTTAGGAGCTTATCTAACATGCTAATCTAAATAATAATTTTATACTCTTTATTAAAGTCATACATTATCTGTAATTAAATAATGCATGACTTTTAATTTTCACCACAAGCTTATATTTGAATATAATATAATACCAATATTATTTATAGAAAAACAATATGAGCAAAATATCTGTACTCTTATATAAACATATTAAACCTAGATTATTCATAGAAAATTATACAGCATACTATTCAAAGTTATATAAATAATCAGTGTTAAACATTTGATTCTTTTTATAGTAAAATAATATGAATAATTAAGTTTATATTCCTTACACAAGGAGGCTATTATGAATAAAATTCTTGAAGTAAAAAATCTATCTATGACTTATCATACATTAGAAGATGAGATAGAAGTACTAAATAATATATCTTTTGATGTATATGAAGGTGAAATAGTTATAATAGTAGGACCAAGCGGTTGTGGCAAATCAACTCTCTTATCTATTATTTCAAACCTAATTCAACCTTCATCAGGTAAGGTTGAATTAAATAAAAAAACTGGCTATATGTTTCAAAAAGATTATTTGTTTGAATGGAGAAACATACTAAACAATACTCTTATAGGACTAGAAATTCAAAATAAAATAACTAAGGAAAGGATAAGTTATGTAAAAAAACTTTTATATACATATGGTCTTGGAGATTTTATGTATAACTATCCTAGACAGCTTTCAGGTGGTATGAGACAAAGGGTAGCTTTGATTAGAACTCTCGCTATTCATCCGGAATTTTTATTATTGGATGAACCTTTTTCTGCTCTTGATTATCAAACACGACTTGCTATAGCTGATGAAATAGGTATTATTCTAAAAAAAGAAAATAAAACTGCTTTAATGGTTACACATGATATATCTGAAGCAGTAAGTATGGCAGATAGAATAATTGTTTTATCTAACAGACCAGCATATATAAAAGATATCATATCTATTAAATTAACCTGCCCTAATAATCAAAAAAGTCCAATAATTAGTAGAGAAGCTCCTGAATTCAAATATTATTTCAACAAGATATGGAAGGAGTTGGATGTTCATGTCAAATAATAAGAAGCCAACACTTGAACATATAAATTTTATTAAAAAGCATAACCGAATGAAAAAGATGATATTTATAACTCAAATAGCAATTTTAATTATATTAATAGCTTATTGGCAAATAGCTGCAAATTTTGGATGGATTGAAACCTTTCTTACAAGCTATCCTTCTGCAATCATTAAACTTATGGTAAAACTATTTAAAAATGGCTCATTATTGAATCATTTATGTGTATCTCTACTAGAAAATATAGCTGGATTTACTATTGGTACTTTGCTTGGGATAATAATAGCCATAGCATTATGGATATCTTCTTTTTTATCAAAAGTATTAGATCCATATCTTGTTGTATTTAACAGTCTACCAAAAACAGCTTTAGCTCCAATAATCATTCTCTGGGTTGGTGCTGGTTATTCTGGAATAATTGTAACTGCCATATCTATATCTATTGTTGTTACCATAATGAACGTATACACTGCTTTCATGCAAGTAGACAGTAACATTATAAAAATGCTTAAAGCATTTGGTGCATCTAAATATCAAGTTTTTAAAATGGCAATTTTACCTGCAAGTATACCTTCAATGATAAATTGTTTAAAAATAAATATAGGATTATCTTGGGTAGGCGTTATAGTCGGTGAATTTTTAGTTTCTAAAGCCGGTATAGGTTACCTTATAGTTTATGGTAGCCAAGTATTTAAAATGGACTTGGTTATGTTGAGCGTCATAATACTAGCAATACTAGCATCTATAATGTACAAAATAATATCTGTTTTCGAAAAAAAATATTTGAACTGGAAAAAATAATACTCCCAACTCAAATATAAGCTTGTCTAAAACTAACTAGACATATTCTTCTCAAATAATTGAATTAATATTTCTATTCATTTTACAAAAAATTTCAATCAATCATTTCTATATCCCTTCAGCTGTAAGCAATTTAATCAAAATTGAGTTCTCTATAATTGTCTCAAAGCTTATTTTGAGACAACGTTCTTTATTGGTGTTACCTCTCAAAGTAAAGCTTCTGTCAAAATGATATATTAATTTTTCTGCTTCAGATAGACTATATTTATAAATACTATAAATAAGTGCATATTAATCTAAATAAATATCAGATAATTCATGATTTATTCTTTCTAATATCATATTTGAATCCTTTATTACCATATTATTATTAACATTTTTTTCTTTATCAGCCTGATTAAATGGTATGTCAATATAAAATTTTGTTCCAACATTTAATTCACTTTCTACATGTATCTTACCGTTATGAAGATCTACAAATGATTTTACTAGAGTAAGACCAATTCCACTGCCATTAATACTGCCACCTCTAGATTTGTCAAAATGACTAAATCTTTCAAATATACATTTTAATTTATCTTTTGGTATACCCGTACCTGTATCTTCTACGACAATCCTTATATTACTATCATTACAAATCAAATTTACCTTTATTAAATCACCTTTTTTACAGTTTTTAATAGCGTTTGATAATAAATTGAGTATAGTTCTTTCAATTTTATCTATATCTATTAATATAATTTTTTCTTCAATATTTGTATCAAATACTATTTCAACACCTTTATTTTCAACAAATTCCACTACTGACATAACTATATCTTCAAGCAATTTTACTATATCGACATTTTCAAGATTAAGATTTAAATAACCAGTATCGCTTTTAACCAAATCAGTTAAATTATTTATTAATCTTAAAAGTCTAAAACAATTTTGGCTCATAACAGATAAATATCTTTTAACTTTTTGGTCATTATTTTTTATATTAGAATCATCATTAAATTTACGAAGTAATTGTATAACACCTAAAATAATATTTAATGGTGTTTTGAAATCATGTGATAAATTAGAAAATAATTCTTCCTTAAGTTTAAAATCTCTTATAATCTGTTTTAGAAATTCAGTATTTTTATTAATTATATCATTCATTTTTTCCTGCGCCTGCACATATTTTGTTATATCTCTTAATATAACTACTGTATTTGCCTTAGAAGAACCATCAACAAATGTAGAATATGCAATTTCAACATTTGTTTCTTGCCCATAATTATTAATTACTAAAGCTTCGATATATTTTTTATCATTTTCTTTTTTTAGGTTATATAATTTATCATGATATTCTGGATGAATAAACGACATAAACTTTTCATTTATCAAATCCTCTTTATTATTAAATTTAAACATGCTTACACCTGCAGGATTTACGTAAGTTATTAAACCATTTTCAGTTACAAAGATAGCATCAGGTAATATCTCGAAAAATATTCTATAAATCTCCTCACTATTTTTAATATCTAACTGCATATTTTTGATATTTGTAATATCTTTAGATATTATTATTGCAGCTTTTTTTTCATTTATACATATATCGTATCTGTTCAGTAATACATGCCTAACATCTCCTGTACTACAAATAAACGAATACTCTATTTCATTATTGTTTTTCATGTCAATGTTTTCTAATTTTTTTATTATATGTGGTTTTATATTTATTTCATATGGAGTTTTATTTAATAAATCTTCTCTTGTACAATTAAAAATTTTCAGCAAATTATCATTAGCGTCCAGGTGCTTACCAAAGCTACCATCATCATTTAACTCTATTAAAATATAATTGCTATTCATATTTTGAACTAAATTGTTTAATTTTTTTTCACTATTTAAAATTATTCTATTATTGCTTCTATCTTCATTAGTTGTATCATACGCAAAACCATACGCAAACTCTGTTTGAGTTACATTTCCTTTTATTTTAAATAATCTCCAACTGTTACCATAACCTTTAATTCTCATTCCTGTTTCAAAAGCTTCTTCAATATGTTTAAATTTGTTATCCATTAAATCATGAATTACCCCTCTATCATCTGGGTGTATTAAATATAGCAAATCATACAAAGTCTCCACATAACCTATTTTACAATCAACAAAGTAATCAGCATGTCTATAATATACTTTTATTTTATTTTTTTTCAAATCTATGATCCATATATAATTAGCTATATTATTAAGAATATATACAAAATCTCTTTCAAAATCTGTCTTACACGATTCAATTGAAGCAAAACCTGTTAATAAAATAATAGAACTACCTATAATATTTATTATTAAATTGGATTTTGGAATTGTTTTATGAGTATAAATATAGTATATTGTGAATACCCATGCTAATGGAATTACTAACTTTAGTGTGAATAAATTCTTCCTTAAGTTAATTTTAAAAAAAGAATACAGTCTTTCTTTTAGTCCATTAAAATTTCCCATAATTCTCATTTTAATAACTCCCTATTATAATTTTTAAACCTGATTATTCATATAACTCCCGATAATATGCTGTAAGTTTCTGAATTATAAGATTTCAGTGAATTAGAAGGCATACCAAGTTGGTATGTCGAGAATTTAATGAATATCTTATAAACAGAGAACTAAAATCTATGATTTTATGTGAATAGCTTACTCATTCGAAGAATGAGCTTCATTTAAAAGAAGTATTTATTTTCTATGAATAATTTGGTTTTTTCTAGTTACTATTTACATTCTCCGTATTCCATTATTTTCCTTCATTTTTTTCGTTTTTTTCGTTTTTTTTTTATATTATTTAAATTTTATCTATTTATTCACTTTTATATATTAGCAAAGTTATCTATTATGAAAATTTTGTACAAATAGTCTGAAATTAATGGTATAAATTGTTAATTATATATCTCTGAAAAAAACTTTTTATCTTAAACTAAACCGACCTAAAAAATATGCTTTAGGTCGGTTTTATTAGTTTATCTAATTATCAATTTGTTAAAATAATTATTTATCTTTTGTTTTAAAAAATCTAGTTCTTCTATTGTAAAAGGAGTTAGCTTACCTTTTCCAACTAATACATTATCACCATCTCTAAAATTTTGTATAGCATATTTACTACTGCCTTTTAAATATTCTGCTATTTTTATTATATCCTCTACACTTAATAGTTCTTTACAAACGGTAGTTCTAAATTCATAACCTTTTTTTGATTGTCTTATAATTTCTATACTATCTTTTATTTTTTTTATGTCTGCATCTGCATTAACTACTGATTTATATTTTTCAAATGGTGCTTTAATATCCATAGCTATATAATCTATATAATCTTCATTTAATAGCTTATAAATCATTTCAGGATTAGTACCATTTGTATCAATCTTTGCTAAGAAACCTAATTCTTTTACTTTTTTTAAAAAATCATAAAGTTGTGGATATAATGTAACTTCTCCTCCAGAAACACACACAGCATCTATAAAATTCTTCCTTTTATTAAGAAAATCAAAAATATATTTTTCATTCAATTCATTTTCCCACTGCCCTAAAAGCTCTGCATTATGACAAAAAGAACACCTGAAATTACAGCCTTTAGTAAATAACACAGTCGATATTTTATCAGGGTAATCAATAAACGAACTCTTTATATGCCCATGAAATATCATATCAAACACCTATAATACTGTTACTAAATCAGATTTATTTTGCTTTAAGCTGGTTTTTGCTTCGAATTCCTGTCTATCATTAAATTCTTCTAACTTACCTTTGTTCCACGATTGAATAGGTCTATGGAATCCGACAACACGTGTCCATACTTCAGTTTTACTGTTACATTTAGGGCAAACTGGTTGATTCCCGCTCAAATAACCGTGTTCACTACATATACTATATGTAGGTGTTATAGTTATATAAGGAATTCGACTATTTTCAAAACATCTTTGTAATAAAAGTTTCACCGTTTCGATACTATCTAATTCTTCACCCATAAATCCATGAAAAACTGTTCCACCAGTATAAAGTGTCTGTAAATTTTCTTGTAACTCAATTGCTTCAAATATGTCTTTTGTATGACCCACTGGAAGTTGTGTTGAATTTGTATAATATGGCTCTTTATCACCTTGAGTTATTATTTTAGGATACATCCTTTTATCCATTCTAGCAAATCTATATGCAGCCCCTTCAGCTGGAGATGCTTCTAAATTCCATAAACTGCCAGTTTCTTCTTGGAAAATTTGTATTACTTTATTCATAAATTCCATAACTTCTACAGCAAATTCCTGTCCTTCTTCAGTAGTTATATCTTCTCCTAATAAATTAAGACATGCTTCATTCATTCCATTTAACCCAATTGTACTAAAATGATTTTTATAATAACCACCTTGTGAGTCTTTAACTCCTTGTAAGTAATATCTTGAATATGGATATAGACCAGCTTCCATATATTTTTCTAAAGATGTTCTTTTTAATTCACAGATTAATTTAGCTTTTTCCATTAAACTCCTTACTCTTTGTTTGAATTCTTCTCTAGATTCTGATAAATAACCTATTCTTCCCATGTTCAATGTTACTACATTAATTGACCCTGTTAGCGGATTAGCTCCGAATAATCCTCCGCCTCGCCTTCTTAATTCTCTGTTATCTAAACGTAATCTACAACACATGCTTCTTACATCCTCAGGATCAAGTTCACTATTAATGAAGTTAGCAAAATATGGTGTTCCAAACTTTCTAGTCATTTCCATGATACAATTTGATATTTCAGAGTCCCAAGGAAAATCTCTAGTTATATTTATTGTAGGAATAGGAAAACTAAAGCTTCTACCCGCTCCATCTCCTTCCATCATTACCTCACAAAAAGCTTTATTAAACATATCCATCTGATCCTGAAATTCTCCATAGGTCTTTTCCATTCTTTTGCCACCTATAGTTACAGGCATATTTTTTAGCATTGGATGACATATTACATCAAGCGTTATATTTGTAAACGGAGTTTGAAATCCTACTCTAGTTGGAACATTTAAATTATATATAAAACTTTGCACTGACTTTTTAACTTCATAATATGATAAATTATCATAATATATAAATGGTGCTACATAAGTATCTAATGAACTTACAGCTTGTGCTCCTGCTGCTTCACCTTGCAATGTATATAACCAGTTAACTATTTGTCCTAAAAAAGACTTTAAGTGCTTTGGTGGTTTTGATTCCAATTTACCTGAAGCTCCTTTAAAGCCATTATTCAATATTGATTCTAAATCCCAACCACAACAATATGGTGCTAACAATCCTAAATCATGTATGTGTAGATCTCCATTTATATGAGCATCTCTTAACTCTTTAGTATAGATCTTATTAAGCCAATATTTTTGTGTTATTGAATCTACTATATGATTATTTAATCCTTGTAAACTAAAACCCATATTAGCATTTTCATTAATTCGCCAATCATCAAATGATACATATTCATCAATCATGCTTTCTGCATCCATGAACAAATTTTTATTTTCTCTAATTTCAGCATGTTTGCTTCTATAAAGAATATATGCTTTAGCTGTTTTCGCATGACCTTCTTCTATAAGTACTTTTTCTACTATATCTTGAATGTCTTCGACTGAAGGAATTCCTACTCCAAAAGCTTCTGATATTATATTTTCTACCATTTCAGCTAATCTCTTTGATTCATTGATATTGTCTCCTCCAACTGTTTTCGCTGATGAAAAAATAGCATTTTGAATCTTATGTAAGTCAAAATCAACAATATCACCATTTCTTTTTTGAACTCTTGTAATCATTTATACAACCCCTTTATATTGTGGTGTTTCTTTTTTCAATACATATATATTGTATATTACACCAAACTATTTGTAAATAGTAATATTTTATTAATAACTTAACCTTATGTTAAGTAGTATTATAAGAATTACTGTAAATTTGAAAGTTTCTTCATTATTAATTTTTTGTAAATGCGATTATGGTAAACAAATAATTAGTTCTTTTTTACTATAAATTTTTCTAAATTAAACATCAAGACTTCAGGTGAAAATTCTACTCCACCTGTAATCAAAGAACTTCATCCTCTCACTTATTGAAATGAGAGGATGAAGAATTAATAAAAAAGTAGCAAATATCCACGTATTTACCACTTCATTATACTACTAATTTTAATTTTTCAAAAGCTTAATAATGTAATATATCAAACATAATTCACTGTTATATGTTAATATCCATAATATGGTCCATAATATGGTCTATAATATGGTGGTCTTCTTCTCTTCATAAGTTCTCCAATTATTATAATAGATATTATATCTTTAAGTAATCTTTTCCTCCCATAATAGGGTCTATTTTGAGCATATTTTGTTCTAATAAGACTTTTTTGTTCTTTTATGTCTTTATTTATCTCAGGGTATTCTCTAACAACTTCACTATATACTTCATCAACCATAACACTTAACTGATCTTCATCTGGCATTTGATTAAGTGCATTATACGAAGAAAAATATCTCATTATGCATTGCACAACGCTTGGATGAATTCTATAATATATTTCCGGATACTGTATATTGAAATCCATACAAGTTACACCTCTCTTTATTAAATATTTATACAGTATTATACTATGTAAAATATTTATTTTTGTGATATTTGTATGTAGTTTTTATATACAGTTTTAATTTTCCATAGTGAATTCGTTTACTAAAGTTAACCCTGATTAATCATAAAGTAAAGTGTTGAAAATTGATAAATTTGTTATTTCTAACTTACCACTTGAACTGTTATTTTAATATTAAATACTAGTAATCTATATCATCAGGTATATAACCCCTAAATTGTGATTTGTATAGTTTTTCATAAATACCTTTCTTTTCTAACAATTCTTCATGATTGCCTCTTTCTTTTACACCTTCATTAGTAATAACGACTATTTCATCTGCATTTTTTATTGTTGACAATCTATGAGCTATAACTAATGTTGTCCTTCCCTCTGACAATTCTTCTAAAGCTTTTTGTATTCTTATTTCTGTTTCGTTATCTAAAGCAGAAGTTGCTTCATCTAAAATCAATATTGGAGGATTTTTTAAAAAAACTCTCGCAATAGATATCCTTTGTTTTTGTCCTCCGGATAGCCTTACTCCTTTTTCGCCTACATAAGTATCATAACCATCTGGTAAATTACATATAAAACTATGAATGTTGGCTTTCTTAGCTGCTTCAATAACTTCTGCGTCTACAGCATCTGGTTTTCCATATAATATATTGTCCTTTATTGTTCCTGAAAATAAAAATATATCTTGTTGAACAAAACCAATATTTTTTCTTAAAACTTTAATATCAATATCTTTGATATTAACACCATCAAGTGTAACACTACCTTCATTTACATCATAAAACCTTGGTATTAAATGACACATAGTAGTTTTACCACCACCTGAAGGACCAACTAGTGCAAGTGTTTTACCGTTTGATATTTTTAAGTCTATATTTGATAAAACAGATTCATCTTGATTATATGAAAAAGTTACTTTGTCAAATTCTATATCTCCTTTAATATTATCAAGTACTATGGATTTTTCAGAATTTTGAATTTGGGGTTGTACATCCATTATCTCAACAAATCTTTCAAAACCAGCCATTCCAGCTTCATATTGCTGTGTGAATTGCATCAATTTTCTTATAGGCTGTAAGAAAAACTGTATATATAATAAAAATGCTACTAAATCACCGTATACTAACTCATTTCTATATATCAATATACCACCAATACCAATAACTAATATTTTTAAAATATTAGCAAAAAAATGAATACCTGATGTTAACTCCGCCATCGATTTAAACGCTTCTTCTCTAGATTCCCTAAACTCAAAATTTCCTTCATCAAACTTTTCCATTTCATATTCTTCATTTGTAAAAGATTTTGCCACTCTTATTCCTGATATACTATTTTCTAAACGTGAATTTACATTAGCAATACGTTTTTTTACCATTTTAAATGCTCTTGACATTTTCTTTCTTTTTTTTATTGCATAAAAAGTCATAATAGGAACAAATACAAATACTACTAGTGTAAGACGCCATTCTATAGTAAGTAAAATAAAAAATGAACCAACAAGCATAATTAACGATAAGAATAAATCCTCTGGACCATGATGTGCTAACTCTGAAACTTCTCTTAAATCATTTACTATTCTAGACATTATATGTCCAGTTCTTGTATTGTCGAAAAAGTTAAAAGACAAGGTCTGAATATGTGAAAATAAATCTTTACGCATGTCATATTCCATTCTTACCCCGACTACATGTCCCCAATAGTCAACTATGTAGTTAAATATTGCTCTTAAACCATATATAACTATCAGCACAGCAACCGAAATATATATAGCTCTTAAGTTACCATCTGGTATATACTCATTTAAAATGTCTCTTGATAGTATTGGAAAGACCAAATCTATTATAGCTATTAATAATGCTGCTACCATATCTAATATAAATAATTTCATATGTGGTCTATAATATGATATAAATTTTTTAATCATATGACTCCTCCTCTTATTTATATTGATACAAAATATACAAAAAATGATGTTTGTCCCAAGCTAATATACTAATTTCGCTATTCATCATTTAATTCATAATATTTTGTATAGTATATTATTATATTTTATATGATATATAATGTCAATATTTATATTAAAATATTAATTTAACCAATTATAAGTCATATATGCTGAAAATCGTTTTCTAGATCATTCTTAAAGATTTCCTCATTTCCTATTTGTTATAATTTTTATTAGGTCATTTTTATCGCACCCGTAATAATATTTCCATTACTAAAGTAATCTATTCAAAACTTACAAATCACTACTTAATCAACCCGTGAACAACTGCTATAATAACTAATCCAACTAATAAATCTATTAGGAATTGAATTTTATTCTTATATGTTAAAAGAGACTGTTCAAAATGAACAGTCTCTTTCTGCATTACTTTGGTTATTATATTAGTCATAATCAAAATACATAATCAATGGACTATATTTATTTATTATGACTTTATTGGTGAAAACTTTATTCTTCTTTATCTTTTTGAATATAAGTAGCTCTAGAAAACCTTCTAGGTCTTCTACGGCATCCAAATCCTAAACCTCTACCTAAACCTCTTAAGTCCTTTATATCGCCTTCTTTTGCTTCACAAATACCTAATCCTCTACCTGTTAAACTACCTTCTCCACATGGACCAGTTCCATCTCTTCCTGGCATATTATCACCTCACTTTATATAAAACAATAAATTCAGTTTATTAGCATATGCTCATTTTAATTATACCACGTTTCGGGCATATGTCAATAATGTTTTTGATTTTATCCAATTTTTTATTCTTATTTTAGCCCTGATTATTCGTATAACTTTGAATAATATACTGTAAGTTTCTGAATTATGAGCAGAGAACCTAAATTTTAATTTAGTGTGAATCGCTTATTCAGACTAGTCTGAGGTACATCTAAGTTAATATTCGAAGGCATACCAAGTTGGTATGTCTGCCATTTAATGGACATCTTCTAATCAGAATATCTTAATAAATGAATCTCCTATTCAGTTCTTTCATAGGAGTAAACAATTCACACCAAAAAAATTTGGGTTCTCTGCTCAAAAAAAGAACCCTTTTTACAGGTTCTAAGTTATTCTATATTTTTTCCTCTTCTATTTTGACATCTCTTTCTGCAATAATTTTGTTTAGTTTTTGATTCACATTTAATTTCGCGTGATTCACATTCTGGACATTTAATATTTATATTCTTTATTTCTTCTATATCTTCTATATCTTCAACTCTAATTTCCCAAGTATGATCACAAGCTAAACAACGAAACATACATATATTTTTAGTATAATTTCCACCTTTTATAAGAATCGCTTTTCCATTTATTAAACTATCAGCAACCTTTTTCTTAGCAAAGCCATATATTCTTTGAAAAGTTTGTCTGGAAACATTCATCTTTTGTGCACATGCTTCTTGATCTAATCCCTCTAAATCTTTTAATCTTATTGCTTCATACTCTTCTATTTTGAGAATATTTTCTTCTAATTCACATGCAGGTATATTACCAGGTTTAAAATAATTATATTTAGGCATATATTCAATCTTTCTCCATTTAATCGGTCTAGCCATAATAACCTCCTATTTATTTGTAATATTTATCCAGATTTTTTGTTAATTAAGGTAAATAAGTTTTCATGCATAAACCATATCCCTTATCATTTTTTTCAATATTTTTTTATAATATCTATCGCAACTTTTTCCATAGATATGCACATATCCATACTTCGTTTCCTCAAAAATTTAAAAGCTTCATCTTCAGTAAAATTCATTTTTTGCATTAAAAGACCTTTAGCCTTGTCAATTTTTTTTCTTGCAGATAAAGTACTCTCAAGTTTTTCCACTTTTTCATAAAGACTATTCATCTTATTAGAGTTCATAATAACAAATTCTATTAGATGATTTATTTGGTAAGGGTTGATAGGTTTACTCAAATATGCAAATAGTTTGTATTTTTTTAGTTTCTCATAAAAATACTTATCCCTTTTGTCAGTCATAAATACAATAGTTGAAAGATTGTCACTCTCTACAATCCGTGCTACATCAAAAGCATTCATTCCCCATATATTTACATCTAATATGATTAACTTTGGTCTAATAGCTCTGGCAAGCCTCAACACCCCACCACCATCACTTGCCTCATATACCTTATATCCTTTTTTATTTAACAGTTGTACTATAGACAATCTATGTTTTTCGTTGCTGTCTCCTACTACAATTATGTAGTTTTCCAATGTAAAATCACCTCATACAGTGAACTCGTAGACTTCAGATAAAAACTCTATCTGAAGATAAAATATTTTTTGCTACTTATAGTTTTCGATATTAAAAACAAAAATAATAATTCTTATACTACTATTTATTATACTATTTTGAGTATCTCATTACAACATCATACCTAACGCATATATTGGTATTATATATACTGATTGTTTTATTTTACAAATAATTTATTTAGGGAGCTTTTCTTAAACTTAACTTATTTTGAACAAAAACTTTGATTTAAATTTATCTTAATGTTGATTTTACCCAATATACATATGTTATATAAAATCAAGCTATAAAATACAATAATAATTATTTTTAAATACTATAATCTATTGTTGCATGTCCAACCACATCAGACTTATTAGCTTGAATATTTATTTTTATTTTTGTTTTATGCTCTTTATTTGTTTTTAATACACCATTTATTTTTTGTTTTGGTTTTATTTTTTTGTATTCACCACCACCACCTTCACTGGAGTAAATAGTTATATTATATATTGCATTAGGATCATCAACCATAATTGAATAATTAATAGCTATCCCTGCGCCAAAAGGCTCAGCTTCAACATCATATCTTCCATTCTTATCTAAATTAAAAGATATCTTTTTACTGCCTGAAATTGCATTTTTTCTATTTCTACGTCTCGGGAATTTAAATATACTACCCCGCCTAAAACCACTTGAATTATTTTCTCTGCCATCAACTATACATTCAAATAACTGCTCAATTTCTTTTTTCAAATTATACCCCCTTTGAATTTACTCCCTAAATAATAATGTTCTGTAATGACGTTATGCTATATATTATTTATTACCAAAAAAAAATATAACTATGAACAAAATGTTTAACTTTAATTATTCATATAACGTTGAATAATACGCTGTATAGTATTTAATTTTCTATCAATAATCTGGGTTTAATGAGATTTATACTTCTCATAACAGAATTATATTTATTATTTTCAAGAAATTTTTTTGTGTATAAAAAAAAGAGTGTTTAAACACTCTTTTTTAGAATTTCTTCAAATATCTATCTAGTTCCCATTTTGAAACAAATTTCGAATACTCAGCCCATTCATATTTAGCTATATCAACATATTTCTTGTATATATGATTTCCTAAAGCTTCTTTAATAACCTCATCCTTTTTAAGATCCTTTACAGCTTCATATAAATTAACAGGCAAGCTGTCAATTCCATTTTCTCTTCTTTCTCCTTTATCCATATCATAAATATTACTATTTATAGGTTCTGGTGGAGTAAGTTCTTTTTTAATCCCATCAATCCCAGCCTTTAAAACTACTGCTAAAGCTAAATATGGATTAGCCGATGGATCAGGATTTCTTAGTTCTATTCTTGTAGACTGACCTTTTTTAGCAGGTACTCTAACTAATGGGCTTCTATTACTAGCAGACCATGCTATGTGTACAGGTGCTTCAAAACCAGGTACTAGTCTTTTATAAGAATTAATTGTTGGATTAGTTATAGCAGCTAAACCTTTTGCATGATCAAGTACTCCTGCTAAATAATGATAAGCATCTTTAGATAATCCTAAATCATTATCTTTATCATAAAATGCATTCTTTCCATTTAAATCAGCTAATGACATATTAATATGCATCCCTGAACCTGCTATACCATGAACAGGCTTTGGCATAAATGTAGCATGTAAGCCATGTCTTTGAGCTATAATTCTAACAACCATCTTAAATGTCATTATATTATCAGCAGCTCTTAGGGCATTGTCATATTTAAAATCTATTTCATGTTGTCCTGGAGCACATTCATGATGTGAAGCTTCTATTTCAAAACCCATTTCCTTTAAAGTTAAAATCATGTCTTTTCTAGCACTGCCACCTAAATCAACTGGAGCCAAATCAAAATATGCAGCATTATCATGTGTTTCTAATGATGGTTTGCCTCTTTCATCAGTGTGGAATAAGAAAAATTCACATTCTGGTCCTACATTCATAGCATATCCCATATCTTCAGCTTCTTTTAATATTTTTCTAAGTGTATTTCTAGGACATCCTTCAAAAGGAGTACCATCTGTATTATACACATCACAAATAAGTCTTGCTTCTGCCGCTTGTGTAGACCAAGGGAAAACCACAAAAGTTGTTGGATCTGGTCTAAGATACATATCTGATTCCTCAATTCTAACAAATCCATCTATAGAAGAACCATCAAACATTATTTCATTATTTAAAGCTTTTTCTAACTGTTCGATTGTAATAGATATGTTTTTCATAACTCCTGATATGTCTGTAAATTGTAAATGAATAAATTGAACATCTAATTCTCTTGCTTTCTCAATTACTGTTTCTTTAGTGTAGTTTCTATTCATAATAAGCCTCCTAAATGTTTTTTGGTTTTTCAAACAAAAAAAGTCCATAATAAAAGGGTATGATATATCCCATTATTATGGACGCCGTTGCCCAGAAATTTAATTATGTAAATATTATAATATTTTTTATGAAATTTTTCAATAGTAAATTTCAAAAAAAATTACTTCGAACAGTTTGTTGAATATTTTATTTTCTAAAAATAATCTCGTTATATATTTATATCTGTATATTTCATAACATAATATAGTATTAAATAAATCTTTTTAGAACATGTTGGGTTAAAAATAAAATTTAGAAAGGATGGCACTATGAGCAATATAGAACCTATAACCTTTAATTTTGATACTGTAGAAGGTATAAGTTTAAATCAGCTTAATCAGCACTATAAATTATACTTAGGTTATGTTAATAAAACTAATACAATATGGAATATATTAAGCGTAGAAAAAAATTATGAAAACTCTAATACTACTTATTCAAAAATGAGAAGCTTAAAATTAGGAGAAAGTTATGCATTAAATGGTGTAAAGCTTCATGAATTATACTTTTCTAATATGACAGGTGAAAGCAATAAGCCTCATGGAGATGTTTTAGCACTTATAAGCAGGGATTTCGGCTCACTAAAAAATTTCTATACCAGAATAACGGATGTAGCGCTATCTATGAGAGGATGGGTAGTAGTAGCATTAGATTCCATGGATAAAAGACTACATGTGTTTGGATGTGATTCTCACGATATGGGTAGTATATGGAATGCCTATCCATTATTAGTTTTAGATGTTTATGAACATGCTTACATGATTGACTTTGGAATAGATAGAAAAAAATATATCGAGATTTTTTTCAATAATATAAATTGGACAGTTGTGAATCAGAGACTATATATGTTTAACACATTTAATTTAATTTAGTATAATAAACCCAAAATATTAGGGTGTTTCAAAATTTTGATACACCCCTATTTTATTGAGCAGATGTTTTGGTATAGCCACATGTGTAAGTAAGCGAATAAGGTTTTTCTAACCCATGTGAATTCATTAACTCGCTATCTGCAAGTATAGTCTCTGGACTATCAATAGCAATAATTTTACCTTCATCAAATAATATTATTTTATTACATACTTGTAATATGAATTCTAAATCATGAGAAGATACTATTATTGCTTCGTGATGAGAAGATTTTAAAAATTTTATTAGTCTTTTTTTATATCTTATATCCAAATTAGAAGTTGGTTCATCATAAATACCAATTTTAGACTTCATAGATAATATTCCTGCTATTGAAACTAAACGCTTTTCTCCTCCTGATAAATGATGTGGCGCTTTATCCTTTAAATAACTGATATTAAGTATTTCAAACGCTTCATTAACGTTTTTATCAACTTCCTCATTTGACATACCCATATTCCTAGGTCCAAAACTTACATCATCATAAACTGTAGGACAAAACAGCTGATCATCAGTATTTTGAAATATCATACCAAGCTCAGGTCTAAACTCTCCTTGCTTCAGTTCTCTTTGACAGATGGTAATTTTGCCTTTTTGAGGTTTGTCAATTCCACATATAAGCTTAAATAGTGTAGTTTTACCAACACCATTAGGACCTATTAAGCCTATTCTATCCCCTTTAAATACTTCAAAACTAATATCGTTTATTATCTCATTATCAATATCATACCCAAAAGTAACATTTTCAACATTTATTAATTCTATGTTTTCTTGCATATTTACACCTCTATTTTTAATAAATAATTTCACATCCTACAACAATCAATACTGCTAATGATACAGCACAGGTCATATATATGTCATATTTTTGTATTTTCCTTAACTCTTTATAATTCTTATTATCTTGTACTCTATAACCTCTTAATATCATTGCATCATAAACTCGTTTTGACTGTTCATAGCTTCTAACAAACAGCGTTCCTATTAAACATGCTATGTTTTTTATATCTTTAACACTATTAAACTTAAATCCTCTAAGCTTCATTGCAGTTTGCATAGCATAAAGATTATCAGCTAATTGAAATATATATCTAAAAGTAAATAACATAATATCTGTTAATATACCCGATAACCCAAGTGTGTTCATAGCTTTAATTAAATCCATGATTTTAGATGTTTCAAATAATACAGTTATTAATGTAAATATACTAATAAATTTTAACATAATTCTAAAAAATTCAATTATACCATTCATTGTAATTGAGAAAATCCATAATTTAAAAACTATGTCTCCATTTGAAGCTAATAATATAAATATACATGAAACTAATACAAAAATTCCAGGAATAATAATTCTCTTTAGAAGCATTTTAACAGGTAGCTTTGACACTTTGTATAAAATTATTGATAATAAAAATAATAAACTTAAAAGAGTTATACTATTTAAAATCGAAATACATAAAATCAATACCGCTAAAGTTATAATCTTTAATCGAGTCTCCCATCTGTGTAATGGAGAATTTATATCTAAATAATTATTAACACCATTCCTCATTATCTTTCCCCCAAAATTTCAGGTTTTGTTTTTTCTAAAAACTCTACTAAAAAGACTGTAAAAACACCTTCTATAAGCATCAATGGTATGTGTGCTATCACTAATGCTATTACTGCATTTCGTTCTGCAGTAGCATCAACACCTTCAGGTAAAAATAATATTATGATTAGTGAAAATAATAAAATACTCAAGCAAACTCCTAAAAATCCAGTCATAAAACTTATTATTTTATTAACTACTTTATTACCACTAATATTATATAATACTCTATATAAAATACTACAAACTACTGCTGGAATACCCAGTATCACAGCATTAACACCTAATGTAGTTAATCCTCCATGATGAAACATAACTGCCTGCAAAAATAATGTTACTAAAATTGCTGGCATTGCATAAATACCAAGTAAAATCCCAAGCGTGCCTGTTAGTACTAAATGCACGCTTGCAGGTGGTATAGGTACACTGATTAAAGATGCTACAAAAAATACTGCTGTTACAAGAGAGACCTTGGGGATTTCACCTTTATAATTTTCTTGCTTTTTTATTTTTTTTAAACTGTACCATACAGACGCTGAAGTTACTGCATATCCAGCTAAACAAACAGGTGCAGATAATATACCATCAGGAATATGCATGTTGTTTACCTCCTAGCCTTAAAATACAATGTAGTTCCTATAAAACCCCATAAAATACAAATACTCATTATTATCATCTGTATTTTAGAATAACCTGTAGTTCCTTCTAATGCTTTATCTTCACCAACAGGTATGTTTATATTAGCGCCATGCCCGCCTTTTCTAAACTGTACTAACCACATACCTTTTTGCGAAGAGTCAAGCTTAACACTAATTTTTCCCTCACTATCGCTTATACCTTTATACCAAGGCTCAGAAGGATTTTGTGGTGAATAAATAGTAACTTGTGCTTCAGATAAAGGTTGTCCTGTATCATAGCTTGCACTTATTTCATATTCTATATTAGCTTTATAACTTATATTTACTCCGTGAGCATAAACTACATTAAAAGGTATCAGTAGTAAAACTACTAGTAGTAACATAACAACATTAACATTCTTCACTTATATCACTCCTATAACATCAGTTAATTGCAAATTACTTAGCATATTAAACAATTGCTATTTTATTTGTACACTATAACAATGACCTTCCCCAACATGTCCTAAAGTAGGTATTAAATTTAGTAATTTTTCATAGTCATCTTTTGCAAAACCGTTTTTGATTTTATCCATATCTACATTAATTTCATTGTTTACGACAAGTTTAGCAAAAGGTCCAAAACCAATAGCCCCTTTATTTAACTCATCATCCGTAGCTAAACTTCCATCTCCAAATATATGATCAAAATGATATGTCATTTCAACGTCAGCTGTTTTACCTTCTTCAACTATTCCTTTTCGATTCTCTCCTACAAATTCTCCGCCAAAGAATTCATACTGTTTATTAAACCTAATTGTAAAATCAATAATCTTACCATCTTTTTCTGCCTTACCTATAAAAACTATGGATGAACCATTCATTTTTTCGTCATCACTATTAACTACTTTCCATGATATAGCATTATAAATTCCTGTACTAACACCTTTTACAATCCCTAAATTAATAGGTGCAGCATTTTCATCTCCAGCAGCTAAATCAACAATAATATTTTTATTTAGTACTGCAACTTCATCAGCTTCTATTTTAGTATTATTTTCAGCATCATATGGTTTATTACAAATATATGCTTTAACATCTTCTAATGATATAAATATATTATCAAATTTAAGATTCCATCCATCCAAAGTTGTAAACCCTTTTCTAGTAAAATCTTCTCCATTAGCAGTAAATATTAAATCTCCTTTTGACTCTTTTTCACTACTTACATCAACAGAATTACAACCTGTAAAAATCATCATCATAGCTAAAAATATGATTAAACATTTTTTCATTTAAATCGCCTCCTAATTTTTTATGTACCAAAAAAAAACACAAAAACCTCTCTTGCTTTCAAGCTAGAAAAAGATCTTCGTGATCATAATTATTATATATATTTTATTGTATACAGTATAACATGTATTAAGTTTCATTGTCAATATTTTATCAATATTCTTTTAGATTTTTATTTTCTCACATTCCCAATATTAAATTAATCTTTTAATAGGCTTTAAAGGTTGACAATTAATCGCTCGTATTGTATCATGTATACAAAGTGATTGTTTTTATTTTAACAATTTGTAATGGAGGAGATACAATGCAAAATAATCAAGCTGTACAAGAAAAGCGAAAAGATAAAATTCCTTATGAATATAATAAATCACAATTTAAAAACTTTGATCCCCTTGAAATGTCAAATAATACTGGATGTCCTTACAATGAAGAAAAACAAGAATTTACAGTTACAGTTATGAATAATAAATATGTTGTACAATACCCTTCTGGAAATATTTTAAATAACGATTATACAGAAGTTGAAAAATACCCAATTAAAACATTAATACTTAGATATTTGATAAATGCTAAAGGCATAGAACCATCACATAAAACTATAACTTATAGAGAAGTATCTGGTGGAAATGTATATTACAATAATTTTTATGGTAGATGTATTCTTAGATTTCAAAAAACCTTTGGCAAAAACTTAGAAGGTTTTAAAAAAGCAGCAGAAAACTGTAATGGTATAAAGGTTAATGGTGGAGATTTAGCTTATAAAATAGAATTCATAAACAATGTATATATTACATTAATATTATGGCAGGGAGATGAAGAATTTGAAGCTACATCTCAGATACTATTTGATGGAAATGTAATGTTTTACTTTACAGCTGAGGATTTAGCTTTTGTTGGAGATATCTGTATGGGAGCTCTTACAAAAAAAGCCTTCAGCTAATTAAATAGCCCTTATATACACATATATTACCCTATAAAGGAGTGTCTTGAAAGCATTTGATACACTCCCTTTTTTGACTTTTAAATTAACCCAGATTATTCAAAGATAATTTGATAATCTGGGTTAATTACTATTCAATTGAACTAATTGGCTGTCTAATAATTGTCTTTAGATTTTGAGGTGCAGCTTTTCTAACATCACTCAAATATATCTCATGGTGTTTTCCATTAAAAACATAGCCATTATCTTTGATGTAGTTATGTAATTTTTCAATAGTAGGTTTTTCTTCGCTATATGGACCTATATGCATAATTTGAGCTGCTAAGCCTTCTTCTATGATTTGAAATTTAATCTTTGATATAGCAGGTAGTTCTTTTTTCTTATTTACCTCTTTCATGGCTTCATCAACCAATTCTTTTTCGACAAAGTCTGGCTGCATAATCATCGCAGTCCAGTTCCATAAATCTTTTCTCTCAATTGAAAAATCATTCATATCCTCAGTCCACCATAAGCCTTCTAAAGGTAGTACTCCATAATCAATACCTATACTACCCTTCTTGATCATGAATTTGACCTTATATGATACACTAAAAAGTGCCTCAATTGCTTGTTTATATTCTATGGAGGTATTAGGATCGCCTACACCATCAATTGATAAATAATTAAATTTAGTTATCTCTACAATACTCACTTTTTTTACTGAAGGTTTATATAACTCCTTATATTCTTTTTTAAAATCTATTTTACTCATAATTTAACTCCTTTTTTATTTATATTCTACTATATATATTTGACAATAGTATGTCAGGTATTAAGCAAAAAATATTATTGAACCTTCTCAGCTACTGCTAGGTATTGAAAAATCATATTGTTACCCTATCCACCTGATTAGTAGTCCACTAGATAAAAATAGAGGACTTCATTTAAAATATATGAATAAATTTATGTATACACTATACAATATCTTTATTTTTTATTGATTTTGTATTATTATAGTTATAGAGGAATAATCTAAATCTAAGGGGGAATTAGTAATGTCAAAGATTAATTTTAGTTATCCATTTATTCTATTCGAAAAATGTGGATGTACAAATCAAGTACCTATTTTAAGCATGAACATACAGGAAAATGAAGATTATATTGAACTTAAATATGAACTTAAATGCCCTGTATGTGGATCCCATATCAAAAAAGTTATTAAGGTAGATAATAAAGAAGTTGACCTTTCTAATTCAATTAATGCATTTAAGGTAATTCCTTCTATCAAAGATGAGTTAGCGTTAATTAAACTTGATACCTTCAAAGCTAAATTAAAAGAAGATGGTTTGAGCTTATATGGAAACTATACTCATCTAAGATTCTGGGATAATAAAATCCAAAGAGATATTATTAAAGTCGCTTACCATAAAGAAGACTAATTATCTCATTTTATTTCTCAGTATAAAAGCAGTGTTTTTGACACTGCTTTTATAATCTAAATGAACAACTTTATATTATACTTCCATAATGAACTAATATCTAAACGCATATCTTGTACAATCTCAAGTATATTTTATAAATTCGTTTATATTCTTTTTATGTTACTATTTTATATTGACTTTTTTATGTTAGAATTATAATATTGTTATTAATTGAAATATTTACAATTATCAAAAGTAAAATAATATAAATATTAGGAGAATATAATGGATGATTTTCAAGTATTACTAATTTTTTTTATTATGATATCAAGTTTAGTACAAATTTTAATACTAAGAAATAAAAAAATTAATGTTGAAATTCTAATAAGTATGATATTTTTGATAATATTTGCATGTAGTATAGTTTTAATAAGAGAATACGCATTTAGCAAAATTTTTGTATATGTAGCAATAATAGTTTTACTTTTTGGCAGAGTTCTACTAGATCGTATTAAATAATAGTAGAAAATAGGAAACTCAGACTCATTACTTCCTTTGAGTAAGCGATTCACATAAAATCAAATATTTTAGTTCTCTGCTTAAATCCAGTGGGAGCTTCAAAATAAATGGATTCCAAGGCATTAAAAATAGCACAGCTAGGAGCGTACTTAACGTACGTGACTAGTCATGCTATTTATTTTACAACTTATTAATATTAATCATTCTTTTCCTCAAGGGATTTGTTTCAAAATGGATGAAATTCAAGGCATTGAAAACATATGAAAATCTTTCATTCTATGCTTTTTTTATTACTCTTAGCTTCCTCTTTTTAATATGAAACTCCTACTCATTCTTCGTAGGAGTAAGCGATTCACATGAAATCAAAGATTTGAGTTCTCTGCTTAAATCCAGTGGGAGCTTCAAAATGAGTGAATTCCAAGGCATTAAAAATAGCATGGATAGGAGCGTACTTAACGTACGTGACTAGTCATGCTATTTATTTTACAACTTATTAATATTAATCATTCTTTTCCTCAAGGGATTTGTTTCAAAATGGATGAAATTCAAGGCATTGAAATTTGCACAGATAGGAGCGTACTAACGTACGTGACTAGTTGTGCGATATTTCAATAACGAAGAATTTAGCCATTTTGGGACAAATCCCTACATGCGTTTTTTTGCTTCGAGTAGCATATTGTTTGCACTGTCTATAAATTCAACAGCTTTCTTAATATACTCAGCTGTTTCTTCCTTGCCCATTTCCTTTGCTCTTACTATCCATTGCTCAAAATCATCTGTATGTGATTTATTGTGTTGTATCCAGTGAGCTAATAAAACTCTCAATGTTTTTTCTTCTTTTGATATACCATCACAGCAGCAATCATGCTCGTGTTCGTGAGTATGTGAATGTGTATGCTCTGAGCAACAACAATCATGGTCATGTGTATGTTCATGATTATGATCATGGTCATGAGTATGAATATGGCTATGTTCTTTACACATATTTAAAACCTCCTATATTTTGATTTTACATTATTTTAAACTTTTTTCCCCACACTTAATCCCAGATTATTCATAAAAAATTAAATACTCTGTATTAATGAAACTCATTCTTAGAATGAGTAAGCGATTCACATAAAATCGTAGATTTTAGTTCTCTGCTCATGTTTATAAGATATTCACTAAATTCTCGACATACCAACACGGTATGCCTTCTAATTTTTTTAGATGTACCTCAGACTACGTCTGAGTAAGCGATTCACACTAAATTAAAATTTAGGTTCTCTGCTCATAATTCAGAACTATACAGCATATTATTCAAAGTTATATAAATAATCAGGAATAAATTATAAGTTAAATTCCTTTTTAATACGCTCTACAGCATCTTTTATTAAAAGTAATATTGGTTTGTTTTCTAGTCCTACTATTTCATAATTTTCCTGCATGATAGGTAGTAATATCTTTAATCCATCTGCAAGCATAATACTTTCTGCTATCCTTGGAGTTATTTCTCCCATCATTGCATTTGGCATCATTATTGATACTGGTCCTATTATAACACTTGCATTTCTAATAGAAACAGCTACTGCATTTTCTCCTGTTGCACCTTTGTTTGCTCTGCTCTTCATCATTGCAGAGGTTGCTGCTGAATTAGTTCCTAAAGCGTATATTTCTACATACGAGGGTAATTCATCTCTCAATGCTGAAACTATCTTTGAACCAATTCCTCCTCCCATGCCATCAATAACTGCAACGATCATTTTTCTCCTCCATAAATGAATATTTTTACATTTTATATAGTACTAATAATAACTTACGTAAACTTAATTATTTTCGATTATTATCTTATGATCTATTAATTTTATTTCTTTAATTTTACCATCAACTATTTTCTGTTCACCTAACAAATCAGCTAAAAAAACTTTACCGTCATTTTCTGGTCTAAGTTCTACCACATAATCCATTATTTTTTCTTCACCATATGGAGTAACTAAATAAGCTGTTGATTCACACATTTAATTTCACCTCCGAATTTTGTATTAATCTTTGTAATTCATATCTTCCAACTATATATTATCAAATAATATTTAAACAACCAAGTTTTTTATAAAATAAATTTTCTATGATAATAAAAGTTTTATGTTTGGGAATCTATCTATGTTAGTATGAGGTAAAAAGCAAGCTGATACAAATTCATCCATATAACTTGGATAAACACTAAGTTCAACATAAGTCATTTGATTTGCAATTTCCTCTACTTTATCTCTAGCTGATTTACTAATCACGCCCAAGCAGCTGCCACTTAATGAACTATTACCTATATATTTAAATTTATCTTTAGCTAAATCAGGTAACATTCCTATTGCTATGGAATTTTCGATATTTAAACTGTTTCCTATACCTCCAGCAATGTACACTTTATCTATACAGCTTAAATCGAAACCAACACTTTCTATTAATGTATATATTCCTGAATAAATAGCACCTTTTGCTCTAATAAAGTTATCTATATCAATTTCATTTATACAGATATCATTTTCTATACCGTATTCATCTTTAAAGGCTAGAACATATTCTCCAATTCCATGCTCATCAAATCTAACTCTGTTTGTTTCTATATCTTGAACTATCTTCCCTCTTCTATCAATTATACCAGCAAACATCATTTCTGCTATCAAATCAATTATTCCCGAACCACAAATACCAACAGGTTTATTGCTGTCAATTATGTTTATTTTAGGTTCATATTTGTCTATTTTAACTCTTTCTATAGCTCCTTTACTTGCTCTCATACCACAACTGATTCCACCGCCTTCAAATGCAGGACCAGCAGAACAAGCACAGGTCATCATAAATTCTTTATTTCCAAAAACTATTTCGCCATTTGTTCCTAAATCTATAAATAATATATTTTCCTGTGAATTCCAAATACCTGCTGAAAGAACTCCTGCTGTTATATCTCCTCCTACATAACTAGCAACTGATGGGAAAGTATATACTCCACCAAGCTCATTTATACATAGGTTCAAACTTGAAGCTTGCATTATAGGCATATTTGAAAATACAGGAATATACGGCTCTTGTCTAAGATAATCTGGATATATCTTCAATAGTAAATGAATCATAGTTGTATTACCTGCTACAGAAATAAAATATACATCATCTTTAGAAATATTAGCTGATTTATACATTTTGTTTAGTAAAGGGTTTAAAGTATCATCTATGATAGCTTTATTTAAAGCTTTAAGACCATCTTTCTTAGTAGCGTATATTATCCTATTGATAACATCTGCCCCATACTGTATTTGTGCATTTGCTGATGATGCTTCTGCTATAACATCACCGGTTAACAAGTTTATTAAACATGTAGCAACTGATGTAGTTCCTATATCAACAGCAACTGTATATAACTTATCTGTTGTATTCCCTTTTTCAATATTCATTAATGAAATTGTATCGTTACTTTTAATCATATATGCAATCGTAATTCTAAAATTTGACTCTCTCAATAATAATGGAAGTTTGCTTATTAGGTTTAAGCTTATTTCAACCTTCTGAAAACCAAGCATCTGCCTTATTTGCCTAGTTAATCTATCTGTATCAGCAATATTATCATCTAAAGTTGGTATGTCTAGTTCTATATATGCTTTCTTTACGTATAAATTTAACTTAAGACCGTTGTTCACTAAGGATTTCTTTGCTCTATCGAAAGCCATTTTTCCCTTTAATCCAGAAAAATCTTCTATCTTCATATCATTCTTATACAATGAACTTGTATCAGGAATTTCTACAATAATATCCTCTATTACTTTCGTTGCACACGCTAATACATATCCTTTTTTTTCTTCTTCTTTACTAATATGAACAGACTTTTTGGTATCTACTTTACCTTTTAATATTCTTACTTTACATTTACCACATGACATATTTCCATTACATGGTGCATCTATTGCAATATGCGCCTCTCTTGCAACACTTAATAAATTTTCATCTTTCTGTACCTTTATTTCTATATTTGACGGTTTAAAAATAACCTTAAACATAATCCACAACCTCCAATATAAGCTGCAAACCTATTTTAATAACATTTCTAATACGTTTATAAATTAAATCATAGGACTACCTAATTTAAGGTA
Organism: Abyssisolibacter fermentans; assembly: GCF_001559865.1. NCBI lineage: Bacteria > Bacillati > Bacillota > Clostridia > Eubacteriales > Clostridiaceae > Abyssisolibacter > Abyssisolibacter fermentans. Next base: position 265,434 of record NZ_LOHE01000037.1, on the reverse strand, counting down.
ATCCTACGATTTTCTATTTTACTTAATTATTTGTTCATAATCTGCTGCTTCTAATAATTCTTCTAATTCACTTTCATCATTAACTTTTACTTTTGCAATCCAAGCATCATATGCATCTTCATTTACATATTCAGGTTCATCATCAAGCTTTTCATTTGCCTCTATGATCTCACCAGTTACAGGAGATGCTACACTTGAAGCTTTTTTTGATGATTCAACTACTGTCAACTCATCACCTTTTTCTATTTCATCTCCTACTTCAGGAAGTTCAACAAATAATATCTCTCCAAGTTTATCTTGTGCATAGTCTGTAATCCCTATAGTTGCAACACCATCTTCTAAACTTACCCATATATGCTCTTTATTATATTTCAAATTTTCTGGGAAATTCATAATCCATTTCTCCTTTCAATCACTTTAAACTACATAATAGGATCCATTGTTAAAGCAGGATGTCCTTTTTCTGTTAGATAATTTAATACTTCTTCTGATTCTATAGCTATTGTTTCATCACATATCATATCTGTGAAATTATCTATATCATATTGTTCCTTTGCTGCTTTATTTAATTTATCCGCTACATAGTCTTTAAGCTCTTTAGGCATCCAAACTATTCTCGCAAATCCACCTTCTGCTTTCATGAATTTTTTAGATGAAATAAATTGTCTTCCATGACCCATGAATCCAGGAGTTTGAACCCCACCACCAGTCATTGAAGCAAGCTCACCAAATGTCATTCCAACAGGAGTCTGAGCTGAATACTCTCTATTTACTATTACTACTCCATTAGCTTCAGGCATGATTCCGCATATACACTCAAAGCAACCGCAAGAAGTCATTGGATCAATCAAAATACTATATAATGAAACTCTATCTATTGCTCCTTGAGAATAATGCTCAACTGCTTTATTTACTTCACTCCAGATACCAATTTCTTCATCTTCTACTCCTTCTTTTGGTACTGGTTGACATGGACCTGTAGGATCTAGTTCATTAGTTGCTTTTGCATCTAACCAACTAACCGCACCACAAAGACCAAGTCTCTCAGGAGTTACTATACAAACATGCGCTGGAGCAAATGATTGACATAAGTTACATGTATAGAATGTATTTACGGTTTCATCTGATAAGGAAGCTAATCTCTTATCTCTGGCTTCATATTTAACTGTAGCATACTTATCTCTTAACTCTTTAGCTTTTGCTTCGTCTGTTATTAAGGTTACTTGACATTTATCAACTACTGAAGCAAACTCATCTAACATTTTAGCATATAGAACTTCTGCAACATGCTTAAGGTCAAAACCTTTTTCTATTGCTTCTTTCCCAAATCTAATCCAAGTTATATTTCTTTGTCCTACGTGCATAACACCTTCAATATAGTTCATAAAATAGTGAATTCTTCTTTCCAAAACAGGTTCAAAATCTTCTTGCATGTTTTTACCTGCAACTTCTACTAAAACTGCTAATGGTAATCTACCAGGAACTGTATCAATTGTATCTAATCCCGGACCAATTATCTCTATTTTATGGTCTTCTATTTCTCCTAAATCTTTAGCCCTAACAAGTTCCCAAGATTCAGTTTTTCCTCCACCAAACTCTACATACATATCACCTTTTCTTATTCTTTCACCTTCAAAGGCTGCACCAAAAGCTACTGGTATAGGTAATTCAGTAATTTTAATTTTGATACCTCTAGCTTCTAATGATGTTTTAACTGTTTTATCAGTATCTTTTTGAGTTAATAGAAGTGTTGGTACTTCAGGAACATCAGTATCACATATTACAGGGAATCCTAATGCAATAGCTCCTGCACCAACTGAAACAACTAATTCGCTCAAAGGACCAAATGCATTTACAAATGCAGGTACTCTTTCTTTAGTATATTTTAAGAACTCACCTAATTTACCCGGCTCTATAGCACCAAAAATCAAAGCTGTTCTTATAGCTACTGAAACTACATGTATAACTGATGTTACGTCATGACCTAAAGGAATAACCCTTAAATCTAATCCCATCTTAACTTTTGCTTCTTCAGCTTGATCTATTACATCTCCAGCTAAAAATGTTAATATACCTTTTGATTGATAATCTTTAACTATCTTACCTATATCCTCGCTATTTTCTGCTTTTCCAAGCATAACAGCAATACCTGGTATGTCTCCTGTTACTAGAGGTACTCCTAGTGAACGAATGATAGGGTCTGCAACAAAACCTATACCTGCTTCATCCTCATAAGGATTCTCATTATTAGCATATTTTATAGCTTCAATAATCTCTGCACTTACTGCTGTAGCTAAACCTGAATTCAAAGCTTTATCAAGAATTTCTTCTTCTACTATAAGAGATTTTACTACATCTAAAGCTGATTCTAATTCTCCTAAATTTGTTATTTTACTACCTGTAGCTGCGTATATAATTGGTAAGAAATAAGCTGTATCAGGAAATGCAACTTTGTGATCTTTACCTTTTTCATCTATAGCTTTTTTTACAACGCTCTCTGCTAGCTCTAAAGCTTGTTTGGAACCTGTAAATATTGTCTGAAATAAATTCATCAGAACAACCTCCTTTTTATAATCCGTCAAGATTTTTCAAAGTCGACATCTTAATTTTTTTTATAACTGTAAATAAGAATCTGCGTATAAAGTATTTCCTTTTATAACATCACAAGTTTTAATTGTTTCCATTAATCTTAAATCACAAGGATTTACTATTGCTGAAGTCAATCCACACTGCATAGCCATTGCAACTGTAGCAGAATCCATAATAGGTCTAATTTCTTTTGGTGCACCGTTTGAATTATTGCTTAATCCACCAGTTGTTTTTAATCCCATCTCACTAATCATTTTAATTGCTTCTAAAACTTCAACTTGTTTATCTTGCATACCTTTAACAACTAAGAATAATGGATCAAATAATACATCTGTTGGCTCCATTCCAAGTCCCATAGCTCTTTCCAATAACTCTGTACAATAAGCTATACGCTCATCATTATCTCTTGGTATACCTTGTTTTGCACATAATGCTACTACCATTGCATCATTTGCTGCTGCTAAATCAATCATTTCTATTCTTTCTCCAGCATCAGCTGAGTTTATAATTGGTTTGCCTTTTGACCTGTTATAAACTTTTAAACCAGCTTCTATAGCTTTTTTATTTACTGTATCAAGTGCTAAAGGTACATTGTCGAATTCTTTTTGAAGAAGCTGTACTGCCCAAGCCATTACTTCTTCTCCATCTTTTTCTGCTGGTCCTATATTAACATCTAAATAAGTAGCTCCTGCTTCTAACTGTTCTTTAGCTCTCTTTATGATTGGCTCAGGATTTCTTTCTGCTAGTGCTTTTCTAATAGTAGGAGAAATACAATGTATTCTCTCTCCAATAACCATAAATTTTTCCATTTTGTCAACCTCCATTTTATTTTTTATAAACCCTTGATAAAAGGTAATTACATACTGCTATAATAGTCAGTTATGTAATTACTCTTTTATCAGAATAGGTGGGGTAATAACTAATTAAACTTATTTTTCAATGCATTTACATTTCTTTTAAGAATTTTGGTAAATGCATTGCTTCATTTGGAGCTACAACTACTTCCCATTCAGGAAGATTGTCTTCTATATCTCCTTTTAACACAGCAACTTTACCAGGTATTAATAGCTTCCTTGACTTTGTTTTTTCCTCGATTCCTGATTCTTTTATAAAGTTACTGATTGATGAACCTGTAAATTTACCTGCTGCCCATGCTGTAAGAACTGAATATCCTCCTGCATCAGGAACTACTAACCATACAGGTTTTTTAGATCTTTCAATTTCTCCGGAAACTATAAAATAAGTTAATGCAAAGTCAACTGTTACTAATACAGGTGAATTCTCATCCGGATTGTTTATTGGATATATCTTAGTCTCAACAGTCATTGGTCTTTGTGGATCTGTAAATATGTTTTGTCTTAAAGCAAATAATGGTAATGCTTTTGCATATTCTATATCATCTAGAACAATTATTGATCCATATTTAATTGTAAATAATGAAGCTAAAGCAGTTTCCATGTATTTGTTGTTATTAGCTAGTTCTCCAGCAAATATTACTGATGGATAACCAAATGTTCTGTCTCCATCTTTTAATGCTATTCTTCTAATCTGTACAGCATTTTCAAAAGCTTCTTTTATTGATTTACTTCCTGCATCTAGTATTAATTCTTTATGTCCAAGCTTCCCAACATTTTCTGTTACTTCATATAATTCTTCTAATGAGTCAGCTTTTAATCCTAAAACTAATTTATTCTCTTTTGCTACCTCTGTCATAGCCTCATAGTTTTCTTTGTTTGCACCGTATATAATTGGATTTTCTGATTTAACTAATTCTACAGCTTCTTTTAATACTTCTGCATCTTCACATATTAGCATATATGCAACTTTTAAATTAGCTGCTTTTACTTTATTAACTAGCTCTATATACTTGTCCTTGTTTCCAGTATATTTTAAAGCAGCTATTTCAATATGCATTTCTTCACCAATTCTTATATAGTTAACTTTTTCAATATTTGTAAGTCTACTATCTATCTCTTCATTACTCATGCTGTCACTTATTAAAACTGCATATCTGTTTCTGTTTACAAAAGTTTTTTCATGTCTATATAATACTGTTTCTCCTCCAAGCTTGTACTCAGCTTCACCTGCTCCAAATTTTACAGTTTTCATTGGTGGTGCAGTAGCCTCTGCAAGTTTATCAAGTGCTTCCTGTCCCATATGTGGGCATTTACTTATTTCAACTGCTCCTGTTGCAACCTTCATTGCAAATGCAAGACAAGTAGGAAAACCACAATCCTTACAATTTTTTTTAGGTGTTAATTTAAATATATCCAATCCTGTTAAAGCCATCTTACTTCCTCCTCGTAAATAAAATACTCTTTACTGTATTTAGCTGTACACTACTCCAGATTCTTAAATCATATATAAATCAAACTACATTAATTCATTTACAAATTCTCTTATAGTTTCAACTGATTTAGGGTGACGAAGCACTACTGCATCAGCTCCTGCTGCAAGTACACTTGCTGCTGTTGAAATTTCCATCATTATACCTCTATCTTCTTGACAACCCCAATCAGGCATTTCTGATTCAGGTGCAATAGATTCTTTTACATTCCATGTTTCAAATGAAACAGGTGTAATTATAGGCATTTGTAATGTTTTATCATTCTGACCAAACGCAGCAAGTCGAATTCTATCATATGTTGATGCTAGATATTCAAATCCATAACCAACTGCTGCACATCCTACGTTCATTACAATGTCTTCATATTTTACTCCAAGCTGATTTAATAAAATATTTAACTGTTTAGCTAAATTAATATCTACTGAAGATTCTGCTCCAACCTTGTGATTATATGCTAAAGCACCTGCTGCACCTACGCTTTTGTAGTTTTCTTCAACAGCTGACATCAATAATACATTTTTTCCATCTAAAATTTCAGCTGCTTTTTCAAATAATTTTCCGTCTTTTTCATGGTTTCCTGTTCCTGCAATAACTAATGGAGTGCTTATACTATCAGCAACTTTTTTTGCAAGTTCGCTACATTCTTCTACAGTTTTATTAGCTCCATTTGGGTCTGCACCTTGTAATCTTAAACAAATAAAATCAGGATTATATTTTTCTTCAACTGCTTTTGCCCATTCTACAGTATCCTCTGCTACATCTTTGTATAAATCTTTTAAACTATTAGTCCATCCTTCTGGGTTAATGTCTAATATTTCCATGCCTATTTTAGGTGCATTTATTTCACCATCGAAGCTGTGAAATGCCATTGCATTTTCTCCACCTAAAGTTATCTCTTTTTCTCCAGTTCCAATTTTTAATTCATTTATTCTTCCAGAATATTTTTGAACTGACTTTTTCAATGCCATTATGAACCGCCTCCTAATACTAACTACTTAATCTCAACCTTCGATAATATTGTTTCTAGTGATTTCCTTGCTAAAGAATCCTTTGGAAGCTTAACCAATGGAGTTCCATTACTATCATACTCATATATATTTGTATCCATTGGAACAACTCCTATTAAATCTAAATCTTGATTCTTAATTTCAGATTTAATTCCATCATTAATTTCACCTTGTGGTGCTTTATTAACAATAAGAAAAATGTTTTTTACCTTTATTTTCAAATCTTTTGCTAGTTGTTTTATTCTGCCAGCAGCTTGTATTCCTCTTCTTGAACAATCACTTATAAGGAATAATAAATCTATGTCCTTAATAACTCCTCTACTTAAATGCTCCATACCAGCCTCATTATCTATAACCAAATAATCATAGTTACCAGATAGTGATGCTAATTGAGTTTTAAGTATTCCATTAACATAACAGTAACAACCTTCACCTTGGGTTCTTCCCATCACTAACATGTCATAGCCATTTCCTTCAGTAACCATTGTATTTAATCTGTACTTAAAGTAATCTGCTTTTAACATACCGCCAGGAAATTCTTTGCCTGTTGCCTCTGCATTATTAACTTCTTCTCTTATTTCTCCAATAGTTGCTTCTATTTCTTCTCCTAATACTTCATTTAAATTAGAATTTGCATCAGCATCTACAGCTAATATAGGACCTTTTTTGTTATTAACTAGATAATCAATCATAAGCCCTGTTAAACTTGTTTTACCTGTTCCACCTTTTCCTGCTACTGCTATTTTAAAACTCATATTACCCCTCCTATTCTCTACTAAACAGGGCTTCAATTTACCCTATCTAGTCAACTGCATGTACACATTTACCTTCAACGGCATGAGCTGCTTCCATAATTGCTTCTGACATTGTAGGATGAGGATGTATTACATCTCCTAATTGCTTTGCTGTTAATCCAAAATGTACTGCCAAAGTCAACTCTGCTAATAAATCTGTTGCGTGAGCCCCAACTATAGAAGCTCCAATAATTTTTTCATCTTTATCTACTATAATTTTCACAAATCCTTGAATTTTAGAAGTAGCTTGTGCTTTACCTAAACCTCTAAAATCAAACATTCCAATTTTATATTCAATACCTTGCTCATCTAATTGTTTTTGTGTCATTCCTACAGCAGCTACTTCAGGACTAGTATAAACACATCTTGGTACAGCTTTATAGCTTATTTCATTAACCTTTCCTAATGCATTTTCAACAGCTATTAAAGCTTCTTTTGAAGCAACATGTGCTAATAATGGACTGTCAACAATATCTCCTATAGCATATATATTGTCTATATTTGTCTGCATTTTTTCATTAACTACTACTTTGCCTCTATCCAACTGGACATTTAAAGCTTCTAATCCTAAATTCTCAGTGTTAGCTCTTCTACCAACTGACACTAACATTTTTTGAGCTTCTATTTCTTTACCACTTCCAAGAACAACCTTTACACTTCCATCATTTACTTCTACTGAATCTACTTTATCTTTTGCAATAATTTTTATTTTTTGCTTTTTAAATGCTCTTGTAAGCTGTTTAGCAACATCATCATCTTCAAATGGAAGTACATGACTTGCCATTTCAACTATAGTCACTTTTGTACCTAATTTGCTAAAAAATTGACCAAATTCACAACCTATAACTCCTCCACCAACTATTAAAAGAGATTTAGGTATCTCTGTTAATTCAAGAGTTTCGTCACTTGTTAAAACATTCTTTTTATCATATTTAAACATACCAGGTACTATAGCTTTAGATCCTGTAGCTAAAATAATTTTGTCTGCATCTACTATTTGCTCAGAACCATCATCCATAGTTACTGAAATTTGATTCTTTGTTATTAATTTACCAAAACCATTTACTAAATTAACATTTCTACTCTCTAGTAAAAACTCTATTCCCTTTACTAGATTATCAACTATCTTATTTTTTCTTGAATTTATTTTAGCTAAATCTGCTTCTGCATTTATATCTGATTTTAATCCAAAGTTCTCAGCTTCTTTTATAAAATCAAATGCCTCTGAACAAGCTAATAATGATTTTGTAGGTATACATCCAACATTAAGACATGTACCACCAACTTTATTTTTTTCTATTAATGTTACTTCAGCGCCCATCATTGCAGCCTTTAAAGCAGCAACATAACCTCCTGGGCCTCCGCCAATTACTGCTATTTTCATTATTGTAGCCTCCATCATTTCATAATATTTTGTAGACATGATATTGTATACAATTACAACCCAGCTTCATCCAATATTAATGGAATATTTTGTTCTGCTCCTATAGCCATTATGTGAACTCCATCACATAAATCTTCTTCTCTAAGTTTAACAATTAACTCTCCAGCAATTTTGATACCCTCTTGTACCTTATTTTCTGCGTTTTTCATTCTCTCAATCAACTCATCTGGTACATATATTCCTGGCACAAATTTGTTCATGTATTTTGCCATTCCAGCAGATTTTAAAGGTATAATACCAGCTAAAACCTTAGCATCTAAATGTTTTGTCTTTTCTCTAAATATCTTCATTGTTTCTATATCGTATATTGCTTGTGTTTGAAAAAACTTTGCGCCTGCTTTTATTTTCTTTTCCATCTTTAATATTTGAAGTTCTAATGGCTCATATTTAGGAGTAACACATGCACCTAAAAAGAATTCTGGAGTTCCGTCAAGCTCATTACCAACCATATCAGTACCTTGCATTAGTATTCCAGCTGATTGTAAGATACCTACAGAATCAAAATCATAAACTGGTTTTGCACCTGGATGATCTCCAACTACAGTATGATCACCAGTTAGTGCTAAAACATTTTTTATACCAAATGCTCCTGCTGATAACAATTCTCCTTGTATAGCTATTCTATTTCTATCTCTACCTGTTATTTGCATAACAGGCTCCAAGCCTTCATCTAGAGGCATTTTACAAGCTGCAAGTGATGTAGCTTTCATTGCTGCAGATTGAAAATCTGTTACATTTATACCATGAACTCGACCTTTGACTGCTCTTGCACACTCAAGCATATGAGTAAAATTTGTTCCTTTTGGAGGTGCCATTTCAGCAGTAACTGCAAATTCTCCTTTGCTTAATATCTCTGATAATAAACTCATTTATTTCACCTCCTGCTCTTTTAAATTTATTTTATTTGGATGAGATGATCTCTTGAAATCTCTTGGCTCTCTAATCTCAGTTAAATTCTCTAATCTACCCATGGCTTTAAGTCTTTCGTAAATCATTATCCATGCACAATCATTTTCAGGATTAACTTCGCATTTACCATCTCTCGCTCCACCACAAGCACCGTTTAATAATCCTTTTGCACACATTGTTACTGGACATATACCACCTGTCCAACCTAATTGACATTCTCCACAAGCTTTACATGATTCTTCATATTGTCCAACTCTCTTTGTTTCTCCGATAAACATAGTGTTGTTACCAGGGAAAACAGGAATTTTAACAACTTTAGCAATTGTTTGAGTACCATCTCCGCATGATAATGACAATATTGCATCTGCAGTCTTTAATTCTTCTTTAAATGCTTTTAATGATTTTCTAGTTTGTAAAAAATTACATGCAGGATCTAAAACTGTATGTCCTACGACATCAATTCCTTCTTGTTCTAATTTTTCTTTCATTTCAAGAACTTCTTCTTCGCCTCCTACTTTACAAGCAGTAGCACAAAGACTACATCCAGTTATAATAACTTTTTTACAACCTTTTAGATACATCATTATTTCTTCGAAAGGTTTCTTTTCAGAAATAATCACTACAATACGCCCCCTTTCTAAATAATTATTTAATATTATTTTGTAATTTACATGCTTTAACAACATGTTTTGCAAGTATTGATGTTGTAACTGATCCTACTCCACCAGGAACTGGTGTAATCATTGAAGCTTTTTCTTTAACTTTCTCAAAATCAACGTCTCCACAAAGCTTTCCATCTACAACATTTATACCAACATCTATTACTACTGCACCTTCTTTAACAAAGTTTTCTTTAACTAATCCAGCTTTTCCTACAGCAACAATCACAACATCAGCTTGACTAGACATCTTGGCAGTATCCTTAGTGAAAATATGGCAAACTGTAATAGTAGCTTCTTGGTTTAATGCCAATATAGCAGCAGGTTTTCCAACAACATTTGATGCACCTATAACTGTTACATCTTTACCTTTTAAATCAACATTGTAATGTTTTAATATTTCCATTACAGCTAATGGTGTACATGGAGGAAAACCTGATTTATCTCCCTCATATACCTTTCCTTGATTTACAGGGCTTAAGCAATCTATATCCTTCTCTGGAGATATTATATATTTAATTTCTTCTTCATTTAACTGAGCTGGTAATGGTCTAAATATCAAAATCCCGTTTACCTTGCTATCATTATTTAATTTTTCTAGTTCTTTTATGAAATCTGCTTGAGTTATATCAGGAGCAAGCTCATGAACTTCTGCCATTACACCAACCTTTTCACATCTTTTTAAAGCTCCTCTTTCATATGCTAAATCGTCTGATCTAGCTCCTACTCTAACTATAGCAAGCTTTGGTAAAATATTATTAGCTTTTAGACTTTGTACTTCATTGATAAGATTTTCACTAATCTTATCTGCAACTGGTTTACCTTTGATTATTTCTCCCATTTTAAATTAAACCTCCTTTGGAATTTTTGTACATATTATATTGTATACAGTGTTTTGTTTTTATATAGCAGTATCTTCATTAATCCAATTTAGATACTGCTATATAGTCACTATTTAGTCAATGCTTCTTCTACCTTTTGATAAACTTGATCTGCTATTTTTGTGCCTTCCTCTACAAGCTTCTTTGTTTCTTCGCCTACTTTTTTTACATATTCATCATCAGTAATAGAATTAATATTAATTATCACATTTAATTGTCCACTAATTAGGGCGGCTCTTAAACACTGCACTCCTACTCCTACATCACTAATAGCAAGTCTAGATCCCTTATCTACTAATCTTTCATGTAGTTTAATTGCTTTGTAGGCTGTCTTAACTATTTGAATTGGAACTTCACATGCCTTTTTAAGTGCACTTTGCAATACTCTATCTTTCTCTGCTTTTTCCTCAGGTGTACTGGCTTTTATACCATATGCTTTTGAAAGAGGTAAAAAATTTTCTGCATCATCATCAATCATTTTCAATAGCTGTGCTTCAATTTCTCCTGCTTCTTTCAATATATCTTTTACTTCTTCTTCATACTGTGCATATTTCTTTTTGCCAATTGTTAAATTACATACCATACTACCCAGTGCTGTTCCAATGGCACCAACTAAAGCAGCAGCACCGCCACCTCCTGGAACAGCAGCCTTAGAAGCAAGTACTTCTACAAATTCAGTACAATTTTTTTGTGCTAAATTCATTCAAACCGCCTCCTGTTATCTAGAATAATCCTGTTATTACTCCATTTTCATCTACGTCTATTTTTTCAGCTGCTGGTACTTTTGGAAGTCCAGGCATCTTCATAATTGACCCTGTTAATGCTACTATAAAACCTGCACCTGCTGATATTGTTACGTCTCTAACTGTAATGTTAAATCCAGTTGGTCTACCTAGTTTTTTAGGATCATCTGTCAATGAATATTGATTCTTAGCTATACAAATAGGTACATTTCCAAAACCTAAATCTTCTAATTGTTTAATTTTTTTAGCTGCAACAGCTGTAAAATCAACATCATCAGCACCATAAACTTTTTGTGCTATATTTCTTATCTTATCTTTTACAGGTATATCTAATTCATAAGCAAATGTAAAGTCATTTTCCTCTTCTTCAATAAGTCTTAACACTTCATTTGCTACTGCTTTACCACCTTCAGAGCCTTTAGCCCATACTTCTGATAATGCAACATTTACTCCTAGTTCTTTACATTTATCTTCGACAAGCTTTAATTCTGCTTCAGTATCAAGTGGGAATCTGTTTATAGCAACTACTGCTGGTAATTTAAACACTTTTGTAATATTTTCAACATGCTTTAATAAGTTTGGAAGTCCTCTTTCTAAGGCTTCTAAATTCTCTTCATTTAAATCATTCTTAGCTACACCACCATTATATTTTAATGCTCTAACTGTTGCAACTATTATTACTGCATCTGGTTTTAAATCAGCCATTCTACATTTGATGTCTAAGAATTTTTCTGCACCTAAGTCTGCTCCAAAACCTGCTTCTGTAACTACATAGTCTGAAAAATGCATTGCCATTTTTGTAGCTATAACTGAGTTACATCCATGAGCGATATTTGCAAATGGTCCACCATGAACAAATGCAGGTGTTCCTTCAAGAGTTTGAACTAAATTTGGTTTTAAAGCATCTTTCAATAATGCTGCTACTGCACCTTGAGCATTTATATCTTTCGCTGTTATTGGTTTACCATCTCTTGTATATGCAACTATTATTCTTGCTATTCTTTCTTTTAAATCAACTATATCATTAGATAGACAAAATGCAGCCATTATTTCAGAAGCAACTGTTATATCAAAACCATCTTCTCTAGGCATTCCGTTTGCCTTTCCACCAAGACCATCAGTTATAAATCTAAGTTGTCTGTCATTCATATCTACAGCTCTTCTCCAAGATATTCTTCTTGGATCTATGTTTAAGCTATTTCCTTGATATATATGATTGTCAATCATAGCTGCTAGTAAATTGTTTGCAGCAGTCATTGCATGTATATCTCCAGTAAAATGAAGGTTTATATCTTCCATAGGAACAACTTGTGCGTAACCGCCTCCAGCAGCTCCTCCTTTAACTCCAAATACAGGTCCTAATGATGGTTCTCTTAATGCTACTATTGTAGATTTTCCTAAGCTTGATAAAGCATCTGCAACACCTATAGTTGTTGTTGTTTTACCTTCTCCAGCTGGAGTTGGATTTATAGCTGTTGTTAATATTAATTTTGCTTTCCTACCGCTTTCTTTTTTAAGTAAATTATAATCCACCTTAGCTTTATATTTACCATAAAGATCTATATCGTCTTCTGACAAACCTACTTTTTTTGCAATTTCCCTGATATCTTGCATTTTTGCTTCTTGTGCAATCTCAATATCTGATTTAAACCCCATTTATAACCCTCCTCAAGTTTTTGTTTATATAATTAACCTCCATTACAGCATTTTTATCTACCTCATAAGGAGATTTATTAGCTCTATCTGAATCTATTACATCCCAGCTATAATGCATAAATCCTAGTAATGCTTCACTATCTATATTATTTAATACATAGTCTTCGTCTTGTTTGTTTCTAATTTTGTTTGCAACGGCACATACTCTTTTAACGCCGAGATCTTTTGCTATTGAACTTATATATTTATAAGTCTGAATACTTCTAATACCTGGCTCTACAACAACTATAAAAGCATCTACACCTTGAGCTGTACCTCTTCCTATGTGCTCAATACCTGCTTCCATATCCATTATAACTACGTCTTTATTTTGTAGTATTAAATGTGAAGTCAGTTTTTTAAGCAAGACATTCTCAGGACAAAAGCATCCTGAACCTGCTGTATTGACAGTTCCCATAGTTAGTAATTTAACACCATTTTTCTCTTTACAAAATTTCTCAGGTATATCATCTACTTTTGGATTTATTTTAAACATCTTTCCAAAAGACTCTGTATCTGCATTAGTTCTATCTGAAATAAGCTTTTTCATTTCTGCTATTGGTACTATATCATTTATTTCTTCTTCGCTAAACCCTAAAGCTAATGCTAAATTTGCATCTGGATCTGCGTCTACAGCTAACACTCTATAACCTTCATCTGCGTATATTCTACTTAAAATTGCTGTGAAAGTTGTTTTCCCAACTCCACCTTTTCCTGTAATAGCTATTTTCATAAGATCACCTAACTTTATAGTTATTTTAAAACCATTTTAAACTAATTATAACTAAAAATCGATTATATTCCAAGGTTTTTTCGTTTAATTTCTACTCTTTCTATCATTTGCTCTGCTGCTTTAACTGGATCAGTTTCTATATAGAATTTTGCCCCAACCATATCTTCCATTCTATTAGTTAATATATCTACTACTTCAGGACCTCCTGTAACAGGTGGTACAACTCCAAGCCATGTATCTATACCTGAACAAACTACATATGTTCCTATAGACACAGCTTTTTCAGACATCCATTCTGGAGCAGCTCCTACTACTGGTAAATCACTCATATCTAAATCAAGATGTTTCGCTAGTTCACCAACAAGTCTTAAAATTCTTGAATTATCTACACATGAACCCATATGAAGAACTGGTGGAATATCTAATAATTCACAAACAGTTTTTAATCCTGGACCTGCTAGTTTAGCAGCATCAACACTCATTAATCCCGCTTTAGCAGCAGCTTGTGCAGCACAACCTGTTGCAACAACTATTATATCATTAGCTATAAGTTTTTTCATCATTTCTACATGACCAAAATCGTGCTGAACCTTAGGATTATTACATCCAACTACGCCAGCAGCTCCTCTCAATACTCCAGATACTACACAATCAGCTAGTGGCTTCAATGTTCCTGTATTATCTATTTGACTATTAACAACTTTATCTAAATGACTAATAATACTCTCAACACCAAATCCAACTACTGCATGTTCTTTTGATTTTGGTATAAATACATTTTCTTTCTTCCTATTAGTATAGTTTTGTACAGCTTGTGTTAAAATATTCTTTGCACATTCATAAGCTTTTTCTTCATCAAATTCTACATAAATAGAATCTTTTATTCTTGCTTTAGGAGAAGTTGATATGAATTTAGTATGATAAGACTTTGATAATTCTGATAACGCTGGCAATATACATTGAACATCAACTATAACAGCTTCAACAGCTCCTGTAATTACTGCAAGTTCTTGCTGCAAGAAGTTACCAGCCATTTTAACTCCATGTCTCATTGTTACTTCATTAGCTGTACAACACATACCTACAAGGTTTATGCCATCAGCGCCAACCTCGTCAACTAAAGATTTGATTTCTGGATCATCAGCAGCAAGTACTATCATCTCTGATAAACTTGGCTCATGACCATGTATAATAACATTAATTTGATTTTCTTCTAAAACACCTAAGTTAGCTTCTGTATTATTTCTTGAAGGTGTTCCAAATAACACATCACTTAATTCTGTACCTAAGTAGGATCCGCCATAGCCATCTGATAATGAAGTCCTCATAGACATTTTAAGTATACTCTCTGCATCTGCCATACAGCCTACATGTGTAGAATGCATAATAGTTACAACTTCTCTATCAATAGCTCTTGGTGTTATGCCTAGATTTTCCCAAATTTGCTTTCTTTTTTCTGGTACACAGTCTGGAATTGTTAAAGTTCCAAATTGTTTACCAAATTCATTAAGTGCAAATTCTGATACTTCATGAGCTACATCATAGATATCTTTATTTTCATAATCTATATTCCATCTTTTAGCTAATTCTAAAACTTTAGCTTCATCTTTAACATTATAATTTCCGTCTTTACTAGCCATATGAAGAACATGTGCTATACTTCTAGCATGATCAGAGTGTGCAGCACTTCCTCCTGCAACCATTCTAGCAAAATTTCTTGCAACAATCACATCGGCTGTAGCTCCACAAAGACCTCTTTGAGCTCCTTTTCCAGCTATTGGACTTATTCTACATGGACCCATTGCACATATTCTACAACAAACACCTCTCTCACCGAATCCACAAGGTGTCTTCATAGCAACTTTCCTATCCCAAATTGTTTCTACACTATCTTGTTTAGCTTTTTCAATAAGTTTTTCTGATGCATTATCTATTGAATGCTTATTTTCCACAAATAACTCCCCCTATCCAATTTATTCGCTTTTTGTATGCTGTTTATTGTATACATTGTTCGTTATTATTATAACGTACATTCCTAAAAAAAGCCATTATTTCTTATGAAAAATTATTACTTTAAATATTTTTTGTGAATCTAATCATCTTTGAATTTTATTTATAAAATGTTTTTTATAACACTTATAAATCCATTATAATTTGCTAAAATTAATTTAAAATCAATGATACATTCTGTACTAATTTATATCTACTGAAACATATTTATCCTTAACTTTAACTTTATTAATGAGTTTAAATAATTATTATTTAATAGTTAATTATTTAACATTGTAACGTTTCACTGAATATACTTCATCTTAAATATATTTAATTAACTTAGTCATTGTATATAATACAATCGTATTTAATGGTATTATAACAAAGCTAAAAATAATTCTTGTTGGTAAAAATATCATAAATCCTTTATTGAATAATATCGATAACCAAAAAGTATTTAATACTATAGAAATTGTTAAATAACATAATGTAGTTATAAATAATATTTTGTCAATTGAGTATAATGAATCTTCTTCATTATATTTTCTTTTTATTATTGCTGGGATTACTATATATGCTAATGTTAATGCTATGAAAGCTATTATATATCCTTTGGATAGCTCACCTCCTCCATAGTAAACACTTCCTTTGGAAAAAATTAGCAATCCTTTTAGCTGAAGACCTTTAATTACACCTGCTGCCATAAATATTATCATTAATGAATTGATTATATTAAAGTTAATCTTTTTAAAATTGAATTTTTTTTGTTTAAGTATTTTGTATACAATTCCAGGTATAGCTCCACTTAAAGCTGCACTTACTGTAAAACCTGGAAAATACATTCCACCCATAGGATTAATTAAAAATCCTACTAAATCTGATACTATTCCTGATAATATTCCTGCTATAGGACCAAAAACTATACCAACAATCGCAATAGGTATTGCTCCGAAAGTAATTTTTTGTGCCGGAAGACCTGCTATTGGTATAATAACGCCTAAAAATCTTGATAATATAATGCTTATAGCTGTTAAAATACTTGCACTAACTAGTACTTTTGTAGTAAATAATCTATACCCTAATTTTCTTCTTGCTACTTGACCGTTCATATACTCCTCCTTTCTATTAGAAGCCTATATATTCTAAAATAATCAATTTATATCATAACAATATACGATTTTAATATATTGTTACCTTCTTTTTTTCTGTAACAATTTGATTCATTGGTACATCATATTTATCCTTTGGTACTTCTCCTAGTAATTGATAATCATGACATACAGCAATAGATGTAGCATTTAAAGCTCTGTTAAGAAATCTATCATAGTATCCTCCGCCAAATCCAATTCGATTTCCTTTTATATCAAATACAACTCCTGGAACAATTACTAAATCAATATCTAAAACAGGTACTTCTTTTAACTTATCAAGCTTAGGTTGCAAAAATCCTAATGGACTTTTCGTTAAATCTTCATCAACATTCCTTATTTCGCTTGGAATAATCTTCTTTTCTTTCTCTATACAATATGGTACTACTACTTTCTTATTATTTTTAATACACCATTCTAGTAAACTAAAAGTATTAACCTCATTACCAAAGCTTAAATATAGCATAATAGTCTTACTTTTTTTTATAATATTCATTTCAGTTAACATAGTTTTTATTCTATCGCTATTGAAAGCTACTTCTTCTTTTGTCATATTTCTTCTTTTCTTTAACATATCTATCCTTATAATTGCTTTCTCGTCCATAATGAGACCCCTCCTAGATACATGCATTTTGTATACAGTAGTTTGTTAAAAATATATTCATCTTTGTTAATTATTCAACAACATTATAACATATTTTTTTCACTGTACAAAGCAAAGTTTTTAATTATTTATGTTTTTAATAAATTATTTTAAGTCTCAAAATTATTTGCTCATTTTCCTCATTTATTGCTCTGTATAACATACCCTTTAAACTTGTTGTTTATCGAAAAAAAGACTAATCATATTAATGCTATCGATAAAAATTTTAAATTTAATAAATACTAAAAGTTATTATTTACATATAATAATATAATACGTTTTTTTAATAAATTTATATCTGGTGTGATTTTATAATTGTTATTATGTATTTTAGGTTAATTTCAAAACTTTTCTTTTATTATATTCAAAATTATAATTTTAATATAAGTATTTAATAACAGTATTTAATTTTTAAACTGTAACAATTAATAAAATCATCTACTTATTTTAAATAATATATTCAAGTAAAGTTCATAATGATAGAATAATAAACATTACAATGTTATACTACTGTTTAGTTCAAATTAATTTATTATGAATACTTTAAAAAAATTTTGAAAAAGAAATTTTTATAAGTTAGCTATTTATAATTAAAGATTCGTTTGCAACTGAAAAATTTAAGAGTTTTGGGGAAATTCCAGGTTAAATGTGTTTAAGAGAAGAGTTAATGGAATAATAAAAGTTGATTGCAAATATCGCCGAGATGTAAACTACGATTTAAAGAAGCTTGAATTGCACAAAAAGAGATTATTGTAATATTATAATAAGCTTAACTTTGATAATATTACAACTTTTCATAGGAAGAAAAGATAAAACATGATTTTCCTCTAATAGCCACATGTACTTGACTATGTGTGATTAGTAATATATAAAGATGTATTAATACCCTGATTACTCAACAATCAGGGTTTAAAATTAATATGGAAACTTATTATTAATTCATGATAACGTTTTTACAGTTCAGTCACTCTCCTTTAATAATCAAATTGATTGGTATATACATATTAAATAGTAATAATAATGCATTTATTATATACAAATTTATTACTATCTTATTTTGATATATTTTTCTTAATTGTAATGCCCGTTTTTGCATAAATCAAATCCATTAACGGAGTCATCCAATTCAAAAAACAAAAAGGTATAAATGCAAATTGTGATACTCCAAGCATCTGTGCAGCATATAAAGCATTTGCATTCCATGGTATCAATACTGCTCCAAGTGTACCTGCATCTTCCAGTGTACGAGACAAATTCTCTGGAGCAAGACCATTTTTTCTGTAAATATCCTTCATCATTGTTCCAGTGACAATGGAAGCAAAAAGCATTGAAGACCCTATTGAATTGGTTATATAAGTAAGTATGATTGTAGCCATTATAATTTTAAAGGTTGAAGTTCCACATTTTTTTATTAGTGGCTTTACAAGTACACTTAATATTCCTGTTTTTTCTAGCATTCCTGATATACATAATGCAAGAAATATGGCTAGAAATGCACTGATCATGCTATTAGTACCACCACGATTTAATAGCTTATCAACAAAACCATTCCCAGTGTGAAGTGTAAACCCATTTATCATATAGTTAAGAACATTATGAATGCTTTCATGTTGATGAATTACTGCAATTACACCTCCTGAAATTGTACCTATTAAAAGTGAAATTATAGATGGTATATTTTTAACCAGTAAAATAAGAACCAAAATAATAGGCAGCAATTCTACAAATGAAAATTTGAATGTACTTTCAAATGTATTCATAATTTCTGTAGTGATATATAAATCATATGTATTAGTTGAATATTTTAACCCTAAAAAAGTAAATATTACTGCACTTATTAAGTAAGTAGGAATTGTTGTATACATCATATGCTTTATATGCTTCATAACAGGTGTACCTGCAATCGAAGCTGAAAGAATTGTACTGTCTGATAAAGGAGACATTTTATCTCCAAAATAAGCTCCCGAAATGATTGCACCAGCAGTCATCTGTGAAGGAACTCCCATTGCATTTCCAATACCAATTAAAGCAAGTCCTACTGTTCCTAATGTGCCCCATGAAGTACCTGTTGCAAGTGAGGTAAATGAAGAAAGTAGTAATGCAGATATAAGGAAAATTTTCGGAGATATAAATTTTAAGCCTAGATATATAATATATGGAATAGTACCAGATGCAATCCATGTTCCTATCATTGCACCTACAACAAGTAGAATAACATTTGGTTCAAATGATGATACAGCCATATCCCATGCCATATTTTGTAGTTCTTTATACTTATAACCCAACACCATTAATAGTGGAACTACAATGATCCATGATAATAGAAACATCAGTTCAAGTGGAGCTTCAAAGGCTATCATTCCAAATGCAATAAACCCAAATACAAGAAAAACAACCAAAACTGCATAAATAAAAGTAACTGGATGTAATTTATTTTCTACAACGTTTTTTACTTCTGGATTGTTTTTACTTTCTTTATTATTCAATATAATTACCTCCCTAAAAAGCCATATACAACTGTCAAGTGATACACCACTTGACAGTATACTAGCTTCATATAGACTTACCCTTATTTGATATTTTTAGACTTGTAAGCTTTACTAATGCATGATAATGCTTTTTCTAGAACAGCAGTTTGGCATGCAATGTTCACTCTGACAAAACCTAATCCATTCTTTCCATAATTCATTCCATCATTTACTTTAACACCTGAATCTTTAAAAAAATTCATTAATTCAAACTGAGTTAAATTCCATGCCCTAAAGTCAAGCCACATTAAATAAGTACTCTCCTGCTCAATAACCTTAACCTCAGGCATTGTGTTTTTAATAAAATCTTTTACAATACATATGTTTTTCCATAAGTATTCATTAAATTGATCAACGTAATAATCACATTCGTTATAAGAAGTTATAAGTGCTTCAATCCCAAAATAATTGTAGTCAAAATGATAATTAGAATAAACAACATCATATTGATCACGCAATGCTTTATTATTCATAACAACATACGCAGAATAAAAACATGCCAGATTAAAAGTTTTGCTTGGAGAACTCATAACAATAATATTATTCTTAGCATCTTCAGAAATTGAAAAGAACGGTGTATGCTTAGCTCCATTATAGACAATATCTCCATGAATTTCGTCACTTATAATTAAGACGTTGTTCTTTTTACATATTTCATAAACTCTTAATAGTTCTTCTTTTGTCCATACTCGTCCTACTGGATTATGTGGATTGCAAACCAGTAAGATACGAACTCTTGGATCTGCTGTTTTACGTTCTAAATCATCAAAGTCCATTTCATATCTACCATCTACAAGTTTAAGTTCATTAGTTTCAATAAAACGTCCCGCACCTTTAATAACAACATTAAATGTATTATATACGGGAGGTTGAATCAAAATTTTATCTCCTGGACGTGTAAAAGCATCCAAAAGCATCCAAAGAGCTCCTGTCATCAAACCTTGAGAATACCTAATAGCTTCTTCGTTTACATTTAGTCCGTATCTTTTATAATACCAATTACAAATTGACTTTGCAAATCTATGCTGTGGCAAATATCCATATGCATAAACACCTAAATCAACTTTTTTATGTAACATGTCAATAACAGGCTGTGGAGATTTAAAATCAGTATCGGCTACACCAAGTGGAATATATTTTCCACTCTCACCCTCATAATCCCACTTAAAAGAATCAGTATTAATACGATTCACAGGTTCATCAAAATTATGTGTTAAAATCATCATAAACAACTCCTTTATAATTAAGTCTTTTAATTTTTAGCTTCAGTTTGTTTTTTCTCTTTTTTTAGTATGTGTGTTAATAAAATACATGATATAAGTCCCAAAACAGCAAATCCAATCATCCAGGCAAATACTAGATGATAACCATGAATACCCGGATACTTGTCAATAAAACTACCATATAAAGTAAAAATAAACAAATCAGGTGTATTTCCAACAATAGATAGAATACCAGCTGCCGCTCCAGCTAAAATAATTGGTATTTCCATTTCATCAGTAGTAGCATAATAAGTACCTCGAATGGTCATTATTACTGCTGCAAGAACAATCATTACACTAACAACAATCCATACTGAACTACCTGCTGGTACAAAGAAATAAATTGCGGTAAGCAATGCACCTGTTATAAGTGCAACTTTTAAATAGCTTATAGTAGAACCCATTTTATCTGCAATCATACCTCCAATTGGAGCTGCAAGAAACGCAATTAAGTAAGTTCGTACAATACTCAAAGCAGCACCCATTTTTACTGACATACCATATACTTCAGTAAGGTAAGGAGTTAAATATCCAAGTCCATTATAAAATGAGTAGCCAAAAAATATAATACAACCTGCAACCCATACTTTTGGAAGCTTAGCTACATTAATAAGTCCTTTAAGTGCTTCTTTGGCATTGATTTTTCCCTCAACTTCATTTTTTTCTATTAAGAAATAAGTTAAAATTCCCAATAATACTAAAACACAGCTGTAAAAGATTATGGTTGCCTGCAAACCCATCTTGCCTTCTCCAAATTTGCTGAATACAAATAGAGAAGCAAAGGAAACAACTGTTGAAAACAATCCTCTTCCACCTTCCAATAATCCAAATAACCTTCCTTGCTCTGATTGTGTGCCTAACATACGAACGCCTTTAATCATTGCTTCCCAAAACAATAAAGTAATAGTAACACCAAACAAACTTTGAATAACTAAAACCATTGTAAAAGGAGGATAAGTAGCTAAATAAAATCCTAATGCTCCAGTTGTAATTAATGATAACGGTATCAGTAATTTTACAGGAAAAACATCAACCAGCCAGCCTCCTGGTAGATAGCATAAAAACTGCGTGACAGCAAAGGCTGTCATCATCCATCCTAACTCAGTATTTGTTACATTAAATACTTCCTTCATTGGAACATAATAAACATCTCGAAGATAAGCAATTTTGAAAATAACACCTCCTGCAATACAAATTGCAAGTAATGTCATCCATTGTTTATTGGTCTTCTTCATATATAACACTTCCTTTCTATATTTGACAGTTATATATAAAGCAACTACCATGCCAATATTAAAAAAACAATAATAAACAGCTATTTTATATATAAATAGCTGTTCATAGGCTTTTTTAAGTCAAATCTTATAGATAAGAAAATATATAATTCCTATAAATATAAGATAAAGTAAAAATAATTGGCGCAAAAAAAGTTTACACTGCAAATTTTTTTACTTTTTTAAATTACAGACCGTATTTTTTTATTTTATGCTGTAATGATTGTCTGGTTATACTTAAACTGCGTGCTGTTGCTGTAATATTATTATCATTCTTTTCTAATTCAGTTATAATAATTTTTTTCTCAAACTCATCTACTAATGATTTTAAAGAAATCGTGTTCTGAAAATCAATACTTGTTTTTTTATCTATAGCCTTTGCACCTTTAGAAAAGAAACTTCTATAATAAGGAGGGATACTATCTAGTGTTAAATTTTGAATATAGTCGCTTGCAATTGAAAAAGCACTTTCAATTACATGTTCAAGTTCACGGACATTACCAGGCCAATTATATCTTCGAAACATATTCAAAAGCTCAGAATCAATATATCTAATATTTAAATGATATGAGTTATTAAACTTTTTTAGAAAATAATTGGATAATAATTCTATATCACTCCTGCGATTACGCAAAGGTGGAATATGCAGTATAGAAGAAGATAATCGATAATATAAATCCATCCTAAGCTTATTATTGCTAACACATTTCATTGGGTCTTCGTTTAAAGCGCAAATAATACGGCAGTGAATATCTATATCCTTATCGGACCCAAGTCTACGAATTTTTTTTGTTTCAATTGCTTTTAAAAGTTTTGCCTGAAGTCCAATATCCATACTATTGATTTCATCAAGAAATAATGTACCATACTGCGCTTGTTCAAATAAGCCAATTGAATTTCCAGCTCCTGTATATGAACCCTTAACAGTACCAAAAAATACGCTTTCAAGAAGAGTATCTGGTACAGCAGCACAGTTTATAGAAATAAAAGAACCATTCTGATAAACACTGTAATTATGAATACTTTGTGCAAAAAGCTCTTTCCCTGTTCCTGTTTCTCCATAAATAAGTACAGTTGTATTATTTTGAGCAATTCGTTTTGCATTGGAGATAGATTCTATAAAAGAGATATCTTTTCCAATTAAACTTTTAAAATTATACCTTGTTCCATTTTCATATTTGTACTTATTAAAATGAGTATATAATTCTAAGCTTTCTTCCATTGACTTTTTTATTATAGGAAGGTTTTTAATTATAGAATACACTGCTATAGTATTATCTCTATATTTTACTGGATACATTTTTTCTATAACATTCATTACTTTATGATTCTCTTTAACGATGTATTGATTAACATATTCATTTGAAGCAATACCTGTGTTTAAAACCGCAGAATGCATACTTAAATTCGGAGTATTCTTTGTTGGAGAATATATCTCTTCCATTAGTTTTAGATAACATTTTTTTCGGTCAATACCTTCAATAGTTTCACAAGCATTATTAATAAAAATAACCCGATTTTTTTCATCTGATATAATAATACCTTCTTCAAGATTGTTTAGAACATGTTCATATATTTCTAATAAACTATCATTAGCATTCTCTTCTAAACAAAATATCAAGCATTGGTTTCCTGCTAAAGAAAACGTATCACAGGAAAATTTTTCAGTGAGAGTACAAAAGATTTGATTAACAGAAAGCTTATTTAGTCCAGTTTCTTCTAAATAGCATTCACAATCATGATTTGCAAAAACAATTTTATCTGAATTGCAAGCTAAGAAACATACTCGCATATAATCACCTCATATAATTCATTTTATAATAGGATAACTAATTATTAAAATATTATCAAGTACATTACTTCAAATAACTTCAATAATTCAAATAACTACCGAGTTGTAGTTTTCAATACAATTTATTTTGAGTGTATGATTTTATAATTATATTTATAATTATTTATTTCATTCCTAAGCTATTTAAAGAAAATTACTAATTTAACTGTATTATCTGAAAGTGAAAGTATGAAACCTTATAATCTAATTATATATGCTTTAAACCAATATCCACCAGTAATACTGGTGGATATTGGTTTAAGTTATGTCTTTTTCATATAATTTAACTCGTCTTTTATTATTCTTTGTATTACTATAATCAATATAATCAACCTCCATTTTTATACATTAAGATATTTATATTCTAATTTTGAATACTGTAGTCCATAATCTTTAGTTGAAACATTCTTCTTGTATGTAGGACTTCATTTTTTGTATTCTATCTTCTTGTATTCATTTAAACCTGTATCATTTATTGGGTTATTAATTAATGATAAGAATTCATTTATATTCATTTTAAATCTCCTTTCATAAATAACATAAATTATTTCATTATAAAATATTAGTATCTTCTAAATTCTAATTTATAATACTCCTCTAAACCTAAATCTGTTTTTAACCAACCAAATCTAAATGCTATTGAAAATAATTCTTTCATGTATATTCACCTCCTAAAATAATGTTATTTGCAATCATAAATTGCTTAATCATATTTACCCTCCTCTCTTTTTTTTGCAAACAAAAAGTCGCCCAATGCGACTTTGTTTATATTATAAAAATCGCAGTTTATACTGCGATTTTTATCTCATATTATACATCAAAATCTTTGATTTAAAATAAATTAAAATCGATTTTGATAAAATACATATAGAAAATATAAAAAGTCACAGATTACTCACCTGCAACTTTAATATACTAATTTATTTATTAAATAATTAATATCTAAAATCAAATCCTTATTTGCAGGTCGTGTTGTGAAATTGTAAGTGCATCAATTACATTAGTTGGCATAGCTTTTCTAATTATTGAAGCATTATACGATTCAATTTTGTTAATTTGTACAGTTGATTTAATCATTTCACGACCTCCTTTTTTATTTTTATTACATGTTGAAGTTTAACATACTAATTAGATATTTTGCAAGCATTTTTTCATATTGTAATATAACTGTAATAATGCTGTAATATGCCAAAACAAATACAATAGATTTCCTTAGAATACACGATTTACTCAAAATCAATTTAATTTTTCATCTTATAAAGCCTTCCTATAACAATTAATAAGAAGGCTTACATTTACTACTTTCTATATTCCAACTTTAAATATTCATTCATTCCTATATCTTTGACCATTTTCTTTTGAATATTGTAAACATGAAAATAATTCATTTTTAAAACCTCCTTTTTTAACTGTCTAATTATTTCTTATGCTAAATTTACTAATATTGTTCCTATTTTTTTGTATTCAGAATTTTTAAATTATTTAAACAAGTAATAACCTATGGTTATATTATTAACTCAATATAAGTAAAATACACACATTCATTAATTGTAAGTTATAAATGCGCATCTTTTTTGAATATTTATTTTTTGCACCATGAAAAGGTCAGGAAATTATCTCCTGACCTTAACTCTTAAATAATTAATTGATTTTAATTATAAAAATTATTTAAGATTGTTCAAATTGTTCATTGCACTGTTGTTCATATGTTGTTTAGCTTTGTTCATTTCTTCTTGACCTACAGAGGTTGAATTTGCTAAATTAAGTGATGATCCCATTCCAGCAGTAGTTGCGTTTGTCATTGTACCCATATTAGCTGCACTAGTCATTCCATTACTAGCATTCATTCTACGTCTAGCTTCTTGTAATTCATACTCTTTCATTTTATTATTCATAACTTACCTCCATATAATCATTATTTTTGCAAAGAATATACAATAAAAAACTTTTCTATTGCTTTTCTTCACATTAATATAATGTGTCTTTTGGAGTTTTTTTATAGCTAGTAAAATATCATAATAAAAAACCATACTGGTGTTTATACTATAATATTCAATTTATAACCGCATACTACACATTTACCATTTTTAAAATTAATAAGCTTCATGTTATTGCTTCTTTTCACTATTAATGCACCACAATTAGGACAATATGTATTTTTATCATTACTAAAAATATTTCCAGCATAGACATAGTAAAGGTATTTTTTAGCTACATCTCTTAGCTTCATTATAGTTTCAACTTTAGTCGCAGGATTATTCATTTTATAGGATGGATAATATCTATTTAGATGTAAAGGAATATTTTCATCAACACTTGCTAACCATTTGCATAATCCTATAATTTCATCTTTACTTGTATTTAAATCATCTATTAATAATGTTGATATTTCAATATGACATTTTTCAGCCGCTATCTTTATATTATCCTTTACTTCTTCTAAACTTCCTTTGCATATCTCTAAATAAAACTCATTTGAAAAAGCTTTCAAATCTATGTTCATTGCATCTATATATTTTAGAAGTTCTTCTAATGGTTGTTTTTCTATATAACCATTAGATACTAAAATATTTTTTAAACCTTTAGCCTTTGATATTTTTGCAGTGTCTAGTATATATTCATACCATATAGAAGGCTCATTATATGTAAAAGCTATACCTAAATTATTCTCGTATGATGAAGCAATTTCTACTAATTCTTTAGGACTAACATATTTATAGCTAGGTATTTCATGTGCTATCTCGAAATTTTGACAAAAGCTACACTTTAAATTACACCCAAATGATCCTACAGAAAATATATAATGTCCCGGGTAATAATTGTATAAAGGCTTTTTTTCAATAGGATCAATGTGATAAGCTGTTACTGCACCATAATTTAATGTATACAATTCACCATCAATGTTTTTTCTTACCTTACATATACCTACTCCGTTTGGAAGAATCAAGCAATTATGCGGACAAAGTTTACATCTCAAACTATCATTTTTACCTTTTTGATAATATAAAGCCTCAACTAATTTACTATTCATAATTCTCTCCTATTTATGTCTTATAACTTCAAATTTATAAATATCATATTTTTCATCTGATAGTATATCTGCCTTTCTTAAAGCTATATTTATCTGCTCATTTACTGTATTAACACCATCAAGATTAGGCAATAACAACCCTCTTTTTGAGCCCTTCACAACTATGATTCCATATCTTTTTACATCTAATTCATCTAATGAAGATATCTTCTCTGACTCTCCTAAAACATCTACAGAGTAAACTAAACTATCAAGCTCATCAACCCTAACAGGACTAAATCTTGGATCCTCTGTTCCTGCTTTTATAGCATTATCGATTATTTCCTTGTATATATTTTTTTGTGTTGCTATTATAGTACCTATACAACCTCTTAAATCTCCATCCTTTTTTATTGATACAAATGTTCCTGCTCGTTTAGTTAACATATCTTCTGGTAATACATTTGACTTGTCTTCTATTACTTTTCCAGTCATAATATAGCTTTCTAAACTTTTTCTAGCTAATGCTACATGTTCGTCTTCATTTTTTCTTATGTATTCTATTTTTTTCTTTTTATCGTTAATTAAACATTCTAATAATTTTTTATTTTCTTCTTTATCCTTATAATCCAGTATAGCTGTCATGTATCCTACTCCAAAAGGTCCTTCATATGACAAGACTGTATTTTCACTTGAATAACCATCTAATGCTCCAAGCATTATAACAATAGAAAGAAATCCACATTCTGCAGCTGATTCCCTTAGATTCTTTTCAATATTCATTATAGCTTTTCTATCATCATATTTGATATATTGTGTCATCAAATTATCAAATTTTTGACCCAACGGATTGTATTCATAAGGCCCATCATTTGATAACTTATGTGATAAATCACCGCTGGCTATTATTACAACATCCTTTTCATTTTCATTAACAGTCTCTTGAATACATTTTCCAAATTCATATAATTCTTTATTGCTTAAAAGTCCATATGTTATATGAACTAAATCATAATCTTTATACTCTTTATCTACAAAATATAACGGTACTAACGCTCCATGATCCAATTCACAATCAATATTATATAATTCGCAGTTATTTTCATTTAAAAATACACAGCTAATACCATTTTTCTCTGAACTTTTAATAATTTTTTTAGTTAATTCTAAATCGTTTTTTTTAGATAGATGAATGTTTTGGAACCCGAAATTTTTAAAGTTGCCTTTTAGCAAATCTGTCCCTCCTATTGCAATAGCATCTCTAAACATTGTTCCATGAGGAGTTATTAATATTATCGTGTCCGGTTTCCTTTTGCTAATATCTTTTGCAATATTTTGACAACCTTCTATGGTTTTTTTTGCAAGCTTACTTTGTTTACCCCCTATTTCTGATACTATAATTGGTGGATGAGGGCAAATATACGATGCTTTAATTTTTCCCATTGAACACACTCCCAGTCTATTTTTCATATATCAAAAACATCTTGTTTATTATTAGGTTTACATCTAATGATATGTCTTATACATATTGTTAAAACTAATATTGACAATATTATTATTGTTATAACTAATTTTGAACTTAATATAGTAATTTCGGATAAATTTTTTGATAAAAAAATACTTAAGCAATTATTGCCTATATGTATAAATATAGGAATCCAGATAGATTTTGTATAAATATATGCAATTCCTAAAACAACACCCAGTATTGATGTAAAAATGCCTTGAATAAGATTGCCATGATATGCTCCAAATACTAAAGCTTGCAATATTACAGCTAAATAGATGTTTACACCTTTTTTTAGTTCATTAAATATCAAACCTCTAAATAATATTTCTTCAAATATCGGAACTATTATACCAATAAGCAAAATTGATATGATAAAATTATTTTGCTTAATCATGATTTCAAGTAATTCAATATCAGTCGACTCATATTGTTGTAAGTCAATAAAATTAATAGCAACTGCTGCAAGTATATTTATTGACATTCCTAAAAAAAATGCATATAATACAGTCTTATATTTTGTAATTTTGAACTTACAATATAAAAAAATATTCTCACCTTTAAATTGCAATGTAAAAAAATAAATAAAAAAAGTCATCAGCACACTTAAAATTATTATTAAGTTGCAATAACCAGCATAGCTATAAACTTTTTCTTCAATATTAAAAACAAAACATACTAAACTGACAACTACTGCAATTAGCTTCTGAACAATAATATAAATAGCTCCAAGTGTTATAACACGAAATATCATTCTTATATATTTAGACAATATTTACTCCTTCCTAATTAACTTAACTTTATTTTATTAATTTTTCATACAGTTCATAGTCTTCTTGAGTAAATAAAACAAAAATGATTTCCATTATACTATTTGAATTGTTATCTATAAAATCTTTAACTGCTTTGATTGCTATAAGTGATGCGTCCTTTTTTGGATAACCGTAAACTCCTGTAGATATTGCAGGAAATGCTATTGATTTGATTCCATAATCAAAAGCTAACTTCAAAGAATTGTAATAGGCTTCATATAATAGCTCTGGTTCATCATGCATACCATCTCTGTATATAGGTCCAACTGTATGTATAACATATTTGCTAGGCATATTTCCCGCACCTGTTATTTTTGCCTTGCCAACAGGACACCCTCCAATTTTTTTACACTCATTAAGTATAGACTCTCCTCCAGCTTTATGTATAGCTCCATCAACACCACTACCTCCTAGCAATGAAGTATTAGCTGCATTTACAACAGCATCAACTTCTAAAGTAGTAATATCTCCTTTTACTATTTTTATGTTTACACCTCTATACTTCATACCATTTCACTCCAATCTTGTTATTAATAAAAATGCTAGGTATAAGAAAACATAATTCTTTATAGTTTCCTTTATGTACATGTTATCACATATGTAATAATTATCCAATACAATTTGTCTTATAAGATAAAAAAATGATTTAAATATATAAAAATACTCCCCTTAAGTGATAAAAAAAATCTAACACTAAAGGGGAGCATTTCATTAATCAAAGAAAAATATCATCTTTGGTAAGTGACTAGTCATAAGACTATTTATGCAACTCAGACTCATTCTTCCTCTGAGTAAGCGATGAGTTGTACCTCATATTCATATGAATAAGCGACTCACATAAAATCACAGATTTTAGTTCCCTGCTCAAAATCATAGATTTGGGTTCTCCACTCATAACGCAGTAATTCGCCATTTTGAGTCAACCTAACTATTTATTAAATATTCTATTACTTATCTCAATCCCTGTAGGAGTAGCTGCAACACCACCTAAAGCAGTTTCCTTTAATTCGAATGGCAGCATCCTGCCTACCCTATACATTGCATCAATAACCTCATCAAAAGGTATTATACTCCTTACTCCTGCTAAAACCATGTCAGCACATATCAAAGCATTAACTGTACCTGAAGCATTTCTTTTAGCACAAGGTGCTTCTACTAGTCCTGCTACTGGATCGCATATTAGCCCCATTATGTTTTTAATAGCTATTGCAGCTGCATGTAAAGACATCTCAGGTGTTCCGCCTGCTAACTCTACAATTGCTGCTGATGCCATTGCTGCTGCTGAACCACATTCAGCTTGACATCCTCCTTCTGCACCTGATACTGTTGCATTCTTTGATATTATCATCCCTATCCCGGAAGCTGTTAATAAAGCATCTATGATATCGTTATCACTTGATTTATATATTTCTGCTGCTGTTAGCACTGAAGCTGGTATTATTCCGCATGAACCAGCAGTTGGAGCAGCACAAATTTGTCCCATACCTGCATTTACTTCTGCACATGAATACGCTCTAGCTATCGCTTTATTAATATTTTGTCCGCATAATGTCTTACCTTTATTTGTATAGTCAAAAACTTTCTTAGCATCTCCGCCAATAATACCACCTACAGATTTTATTTCTTTTTCTAAACCTGCTTGAGCTGATTTTTTCATAATTTCTAAAGTTTCATTCATTTTATTTCTTATATCTTCATGTGTCAGCCCAGTGTATTCACATTCACAAGCTAATACTACTTCTGATATCTTTAAACCATTTTCTTCAGTGATTTTCAATAATTCTTCTCCAGTATTGAACATAATTTAACTCCTTTCCTCTAGTGAATTAATTGCTCTAGCTACTATAATATCATCTATGTTATTTAAATCTTGAATTATTTTCTTAGTTATTTTTTCGTCTACTTCTATAATCATAGAGGCCTGATTACCTTTCTTGATCCTACTTACTTTCATAGTAGCTATATTTAAGCCACTACCAGCTAATACAGTTGAAACCTTACTTATCATCCCTTTTTTATCCATATGTCTTATAATTATTGTAGGAAGCTTTCCTGTTAATTCTACATCATAACCATCTATATTTTTTATATAAATATTTCCTCCACCTATTGATGCGCCTACAATCTCTGTTGTAGTGCCATTTTTTTTGCGTACTACAATTTTAACTGTATTAGGATGAGAAACTTCATCATCCTTTTTTATAAAGTATACTCTTATTCCTTTTTTCTTAGCAATAGCTAATGAGTTCCTTAAATCTGTATCACTAGGGTTCATTCCTAAAATCCCAGCTGTTAACGCTTTATCTGTTCCATGTCCCTTATATGTTTTAGCAAATGATCCATATAAATAAAAATCAACATTATCAAAATCATCACCAGCTATACATCTTGCCGCCATGCCTAGTCTAGCAGCTCCAGCTGTATGAGAACTTGATGGTCCAACCATTATTGGACCTAATATATCAAAAACACTATAATCATTCATAATTATTCTCCTCTTATTTAGTAAAATCGATACTATTATAACACAAAAGATGTTTATCAATAATAATTTATAAAAAGTTCTTTTATTACTTATAAACTTGTTAAGCTAAAAACAAAACTTCAAAAAAATTTTTCTCCACTTATGGTGTGAAAATCAAATATATCAATAATTTTGTCGAATTTAAAGTTTTTTTGTTTGTACGTATAGTATTGTAAGATGTATAATATATATATATACCCATATTATTCATAACAAATAAAATCTTTCAACAAAATTTTTAATTTTAACTTCAATTTTTGCTTTAATCCTAATTATATTATAAAAAACAATAAAATAAATTAAAATCTATAATTACATATGCATGCTTTCTAAAATCAAAGTTCTAATTATATTAATAATATTCTATTTAAAGATATCCTTAAAATAGAAGACAAGCTGGCTCAGAATGCCTTCAGATTCGCTGTAATCTTCTAATATACTATGCAACATATTATTCAACCTATATGAATAATGGGGTTAAATAATTAATTTACTACATCAATTAGGGGTGATTTTTATGGATTATAATAAACTAAACAAAGATGAGCTTACAAAAAAAATAAACTCATTAGAAGATAGTTTCAATTTAGTAAAGGAAAATTCTGAAAATTTTAATTATTTGATGATATATAAATACTTAACTAGATTATTGAACAACATTTATGAAAATATATATATATCTGACCCTGAGACATATGAAATAATATTTGCAAATGAAGCATTAATTAATTCTTTGAAAAATAACCCAATAGGTAAAAAATGTTATGAAGCGCTTCAAGGATTTAAAGAACCATGTAGCTTTTGTAGTAATAAAATAATATTAGAAAATAAAAACGAAATATACAAGTGGGAATATTATAATCAAATCCTAGATAAACATTATATTTTAGCTGATAAAATTATCAAATGGATAGATGGCAGAGATGTTAGATTCGAATTTGCTGTTAACATAACTGATCTAAAAAAAACACAGAATGCTTTAAAAAGAAAACTAAAATTTGAAAAAGCTATTAAAGATATATCATATAAATTCATAAATCTAGATAATTTTTATGATAAAATGAATTATTCTTTCGAGAAAATTGGAAATTTAACCAACTCATCTAGGATATATATATTTGACTATGATAACAAATACGATACTTTAACAAATACTCAAGAATGGTGTGCCAAGGGGGTTTTTCCACAAATTAACAAACTCCAAAACTTACCTGCAACTATGTTTCCTTGGTGGATGAAAAAGCTGCATAACAAAGATTATATAATAATTAAAGATGTCAATAAACTACCTCCAGAAGCTGAAAACGAAAAAAAAATCTTGCTTGAACAAAATATAATTTCATTAGTTGCTATGCCTATATTTATTGGCGACGAATTATATGGTTTTATTGGATTAGATTACATAGAGAATAATTTTACTTGTAGTAATGAAGATATAAATCTTCTAAGGATTTTCTCTCAAATTGTTGGTATGAGTATTAATAAAATAATCATCAATAAAAAACTAAATTATCTCATATACCATGATACTCTAACTAAAGTTTATAACAGAAATTACTTTGAAAAGGAAATGGATGAACTAAATAAAAAGAATTTATCAACAGGTATTATAATATGTGATATTGATGGACTTAAACTAATAAATGATACTTTCGGTCATAAGGTTGGAGATAAACTATTAATCGATTTTGCTAGTATTTTAATAAAATGTGTGAACAATACTGATACAATAGCTAGAATAGGTGGCGATGAGTTTGTAGTACTTTTATCTGATACAAACCGCTGTTATATACAAAACATCATTGAACTCATTAAAGAAGAAATTGATAACTATAATAGCAAAAAAGAAATAAAGCTAAGTGCTTCAATAGGTTATGCTATTAAAACTGATAATGATATGGATTTACGTGATATATTTAAGCAAGCTGATGATTACATGTATAGAAGGAAACTGCTTAATAGTAATAGTATTAGAAGTTCATTAATTCAAACTCTTACTAAGGCTTTAGATGCTAGAGATTTTATTACTCAAGGTCATGCTGAAAGACTTGAAGAGTTAGTAATCAAATTAGCTAAAGCATATAAACTTCCAAAGAATATGTACGGAGATCTGATACTGTTTGCTAAATTTCATGATATTGGTAAAGTAGGTATATCTGATAAAATATTATTTAAAAACGGTCCTTTAAATAAAGAAGAGCGAAAAAATATACAGAGACATTCTGAAATTGGATATAAAATAGCTAGAACTTCACCAGATTTAGTACTTATATCAGATTGGATTCTAAAGCATCATGAATGGTGGGATGGCTCTGGTTATCCAATAGGTCTAAAAGGGGAGGAAATTCCATTAGAATGTAGAATTTTGTCTATAGCAGATGCTTATGATGCTATGACAAATGATAGACCTTATAGAAAAGCCTTAAGTAAAAAAGAAGCTATAAAAGAGCTTAAAAAATACTCTGGTAGACAATTTGATCCAGAACTAGTTGATATGTATATAAACATCATATAATAACATCTCCTACTCACTTTGTTCCTAGGAGTAAGCGATTCAACACTAAATCAAGATTTGAGTTCTCTGCTTACAAAGAGACCGTGTTCCATACAGCAGTAAAGAATACGGTCTCTTTGTTATTATTTTCTATTGTTTGCATTATCTATTGCATCGATTAATTTGCTATCTTTAATATTTGAAAAAAAACACTTTGTAGACGAATATATTTTTTTATAATCTTTATTGTTATCAATCTCCAGTACTGCATATGGATACGATATAACATCTAGCACACAGATATTTTTGTCAAATAATTTAGCTTGATAATTAATAAATAAATTTTCACCTACAGAATATAAATCCTCAACTTGAATATTATATCCTGATGTTGAAACTTCCTGCATTATATATACATAGGTTTTATCATCTATTTTTTTAATACCTTGCAACTTTTTTGATTTTTTATTTTCATTTACCCATTTTTTTATTTTTTCGGTAAAATTCTTATTTTCTACAAGCTTATAATTCACAGCTTCTTTATCAACAATTGGACTTACATTAACAGGATTTATAGTATTTTTAGCTATTATTTTCTTATAATCTTTATTATTTTCTATTTCAAATACTGTATATGGATATGATATAACTTGTAAATTAACTGCATCCTTATTGATTAACTCAGCTTGATATTTTACTAACAAAACATCATTAGTAGATTGAACATCATGTATTTTAATTTGATACCCTGAACTAGGCGTTTGTTGCATTACATATACATAATTTTTATTGTCTATCTTCTTTATTTCACAAGTTTTTTTTAGTTTTTTATTCTCATCAACCCATTTTTCAACATTCTCAGGTAGTTTATTATCTAATAGATTATATTTTATTTTACACTGCTCTTCCTCACCTAAAAATAGTCGCACTCGTTCTAATAATAACTTATTTAAATCCTGTTCAATATTTAATCTACATTTTAAATTAATATTATTATTAATACTTTTTGCAAAAGCACTAGAAGTCATAACTATCACGAAACTCAAAATCAAAATAAACAATCTTTTAATTTTCATACATCTACATCTCCTTTATATGTAGTAATTATTATTTTATTATACTTATTAGACTTTTGCTGTTTTAAAAAAGTTCCAAATAATTCTAATATTTTTAATTTTATTAGTAATCTAAATATAATTATACTTAATATCATGTAGTTTTCTCATTCTCAATCCATTTATACCTCATCACCTTGTATATCTATTTTAATAAATATTTCTAATTATATATCTCATCTTTTTTTTAAACACCTTTTTTCTGTAACATGTTATTTCGAAGAATTTTCAGGATTAATGGGGTGTATTATTTTCTGTAAAGGATAAAATACTATTTAGTAAAATTATTGAGTAAAGGATGATTGATGTGAATAAACCTAGTTATTTAAATTTATTATCAAATGGTGAATTAGAAAAGAGAGTTACAACCTTGAATCAAATGCTTAAGAATTGTGTTCTTTGTCCTCATCAATGTGGTGTAAACAGACTAAAGGGAGAAAGAGGGTATTGTAAAACATTGAATGATTGTGTTATATCTGGAGCTGAAGCGCACTTTGGTGAAGAAAAAGAATTGGTAGGGACATATGGATCAGGGACAATATTTTTCTCATATTGTAACTTAAGATGTGTATTTTGTCAGAACTATGAAATAAGCTACTGTGGAGAAGGTCAAACAGTAAATACGACTAAGCTTTCTGAAATGATGCTTTCTTTACAAAACATAGGATGTCATAATATTAACCTTGTATCTCCAAGTCATATAGTCCCACAAATAGTAGAAGCAATATTTATAGCAGCTAAAAAAGGTTTAAATATACCTATAGTTTATAATACTAATGGTTATGACTTAACTGATACACTTAAATTATTAGAATGCATTGTAGATATTTACATGCCTGACATTAAATTTTCTGATGATGATATTGCAGAAAAATATTTAGGTGTAAAAAACTATTATACGATTGCAAAAAAAGCTGTAAAAGAAATGTATAGGCAAGTTAATAATCTAAAAACTGATGATAATAACATTGCTTATAAGGGTCTTCTTGTTAGACATTTAGTACTTCCACATAATCTAGCTGGTACAAAAAAAATAATGCAATTTTTAGTAGATGAAATATCTACAGATACTTATGTAAATATTATGGCTCAATACTATCCTGCTCATGAATCCTTTAAATTTAAAGAAATCAATAGAAGCATATCAAGAGGAATATAAAGTAGCAGTAAATTCAGCTAAATTAGCTGGGTTAAAAAGGTATAAAACAATATTATGATTTAATATAACAGATTACATGATTAATTGTTATACGTTCGAGATATAATTATTTTGAATATAATAATGGAGGTAATTATATTGTTTAATCCTTTAAACATATTATTACGTGTGGTGTTAGCTCTAATATTTCTATTTACCGCAACAAAACTACTAACTAAAAGAAGCTTAGCAAACCTAACTTATTTTGACTATATTGCTACTACTACACTTGGAACTATAGGTGGTAATCTCGCTTTTAATACAAAAATAAATATTTCAACATTTATTTTTTCAATGACTTTAATAACTATAATTATCATGTTAGTATCATATTTATCTATGAAATCGAAAACTATTAGAGATTTTTTTGCTGGAAAACCTACAATACTAATTGAAAATGGAAAAATTCTAGAAAATACTATGTCTAAATTAAACTATTCCTATGATTACTTAAATGAACAACTAAGGCAAGAAGGCATATTTGATATTAATCAAGTTGAATTTGCTATTCTTGAATCTAATGGAGGGTTTAGTGTCAAACTAAAATCTCAGAATAGAGCATTAACTCCTCATGACCTTAAACTTGCTACTCAATACGAAGGACTTGCTACTGAAATAATTCTAGATGGCAAAATAATTGAAAAAAACCTTCAAAAAAATAACATAGACAAAGAATGGCTGTATAAACAACTACTCAAAAGAAAAATAAATAGCATAGAAGACGTCAGTTTTGCAGCATTGTCCACTAACGGTAATTTATATGTGGATCTTTATCGCGATAGTATTTAACCCAGTTATTCATAGAAAATTATTTAATGTAATATAAATAATCTAGGTTAAATTAACTTTCTACTAATCTAGTTCCTTCTTTTTAAACAGCTTAGAAAGCTTTATTTTTTCAATCTTTATATATTTATTGACTAATATTGCAACAAGTATACCTATCAAGGTATCTATTACCCTAAGAACAGCATATTCAAGTGCTGAAACATCTTTTAGATTTACCATAATTGCAATAAATACTATACAAGATATTACTACAGAACCTTTCTTATCTAGTAAATTACAAATATATATCACTATAATAATTCCTAAAGCACACATTACAGAACTATTACCAAACAATACTGATAACAAATATCCCAGTATACCACCTATTATTGTTCCTATCATTCTATTTTTACCAATAACAAATGAATTCTCAACAGAATTTTGCATACATATTACTGCTGCAATACATGCGTAAAAAGGATATGTCTGTTTTAAAAGCTTGCAAATAATTAAGCTAATAAAAACAGCTATCGCTGTTTTCAAATTTCTTGCACCTATTTTTAACATAAGATTTAACCCTTTCATCAGATTCTATTCTTTTATTATAGTTATTTTTACTATTCTTTTCAAAGGTTTTACTAAAATTTTTCCCCTTATACCTATAAATATCTTTACATAATTAAGTAAGTAAAAATCTTTTAAATCATCTATAAATATAGAAGTTAAAAATAAAAAAAGAAAAAATTAAAATAGAAAGGAAATTTTACATATCCAAAATATTTAACTATAATTTTCCAGTGTTCTTATTTGCTTTTTTACTGTTTGTGTGAATTAATATTTTCTTTATTGGTGGTAATCTAGGAGCTGTTAGTTATTGAATTAAATATCATAAAAGACCATATTCCATAAGGAATATGATCTTCTCATCAATAGATTTTATTATTTAAACCAATTCACAATATCTCTAGCAACTTCATTAGGTCTATCCCAATGAATCATATGTGTTGTATCTCTATATGCTTTAGCAGTCAATTTAATTTTCTTTTCAAATGCTTCAATCATCAACTTCCTTATCTCAAAATACTCCTCAGGAAGGTCAACATACAAAAGCAATATATCACTTTTAATGCTATCAAATTTCAATGTTTTATATACATTGTACTGAAATTTAATAAACCCTCTGGCAGTATCACCTGTAGCATGATATTTAATTTTACAATCCTCTTCTCTCATCAAATCATATACTGCTGTTTCCAACAACTTTGACCATCTTTTATAATTTGATTTTTCTGTCTTTAAAAAGCTCTCTTTATCATCGAAAATAAATTTGTCAAAATCATCTTCATAATACGTTATCTCTTCCTCTAACGAACAATTTGGCTTATATCCAAGTTTTCCACTTTTATATAATTTAATAAAATAATCATAACACATTTGGTTGTTATGATATCCCCCATCTAACAGTAACATTTTGTTAACTCTTTCAGGACACTCAGCGGCATAATGTAAGGCTATGCTTGCTCCAGCCGAATGTGCTAATAAATAAAATGTATCTTTACCAATGATATCTATCAATTCTACTACCCAATTAATCAAATTTTCATATCCATAATCTTCATCTTTTTCAAAACTAGGTGTTTTGCCATGTCCCGGTAAATCAATTGATAGTATATGGTATCTATCTTGTAATAACTCACCAATCTCAATAAAACTCAAACTTGTACTACCTAAACCATGTAAGCAAATAATCTCAGGATTATTTTTATCTCCCCATTCAGTAATTCTAGCTTGTTTTTCTCTAATTTTTACAAAAAATTGTTTCATATAGTAATCCCCCTGCTATTTCGATATGATTTTTTCAATGAAAATTGCTATCTTCATCATTTTATCATATATTCACTTATTTATGAGGTTTTTAAATGTGCAACATCATAGTACTAAGTAATAATTGTTAATAGTACAATCTAATGAGTTCCCATTACCTTATAATCATCTGATGCTTTTTCATCTGCTCTGTAAAATACTATATCTCCACATTGAATCTTGAATTCTATGGTATTATCTCGTGTTTTTAAATCAAATCCGCATTTTTTTGTATTAAAGCCTTCTACTTCCCACATGTTACACTTTGGTGCTTTGTAGCTTAGTACTGGACTTCCGAATTTTGCCTCCTTTACTGTCCTTATATCAAAATTCACTACTATAAATCCTTTTCTCAACCAAAAGTCTTCATTGAAATCTATTCCATTATGTGTTCTTGCGTATTCTATTACATCAAAGTTTGGCTCACATGCATATACATCGTTTGGAAGATAGTATTCTCCATACCAATGCTGTACTGATTTTTTCACTCTTTCTTCATCTACTTTATCTTCTCTTTCTTCGTTTAATATTTCTGGTGGTAAATCTTCTGTATTTCCTACGAATGTTCTAACCCATCTTGCTAATATTATGTCATCATGAAAGCCTATTGAACTTTTGATATATTTGTACGAATTGTAATCCGCTCCCATTATATCCACTGTGTCTTTTATAGCTTCTTCTGGTACATTCCTATGTGGCTCTCCCATTTCTATATGAATCCTATATTGCTTTTCGTGGTCTTTTCCTTCTCCTATTTTAAATAGTTTATCTTTCTTTTTTTCTTCATCCCATGTCATATACCACAGGTCTACTTCTTTTCTTTCTATTCCATCTTTGTCTACAAAATAAAATTCTGGTAGTATTTCTATGCAGTCATAGTCTCCAAAGTAGTTTCCTATACTTTCTAGTTCAAATCTAAATTTGTAGCCCGGTTTCATTGCACCCCTATTTATATATTTAGGGTGACTTCCCTCCATTAATGGTAAAGTCTGGCGTTCATCACTTCTTATAGCTTCTCCGTTATGATTATTTAGACCTACCCAGTAGTAGTTTCCTGTATGTTTTGATGTTTTTTCTCCTACTCTAAATACTTCTTCCCACAGTGGATAATTTACCACATCTGTTATTTTCATACCATATACTCTACCTATTACTCTAACGGGTATGTTATTCGTTGCCACATATACCTCTATGTTTGTATTTGCTGGAGATTCTGTTTTATTAAAATCTTCATCTACTGCATTCTTTGATGCTACTCTGACTTCCACCTCCCAATCTCCCTCGTCTGCCCATGTAGGTATGTACAGATCTATTTTTGATTGTTCTGACGGTATTTTTTCAGACCAATCATTCGCTTTTAGGTATTTGCCAGGTTCTCTATATGTTGTACCAATATATACGTCAAATGGAAATTTTAATCGTCTGTAGGCTGTGTATTTTAAATAGTTTCTTTCTCCGTATCCCCGTATTTCTTTGTGCTTGCCTATTTCGGAAAAATTAATGCTTGATGCTCGTCCTAATATTAGAGACCTTCTATTACCGCCCTGATTAATTTCTTGATTATATTTTTCATCGTCATGCGCATCTGCATTACATACTACTGGTGTGTGTACTACTACTTGATTTATTTTTTTTGGATCTATTTTTTGATCGTACTTATCTGGTTTTGTTGGATTTATTTCTATGTCTTTCATTCTTTCATAGTGCACTTCTCCTTCACTTGAGTATACACCATTCCTTTTTTTAACAGGTATTTCGATGTTATCTTGATATAGCACATTATTATTTATTATACCCGCTGACGGTATTTGTTTTGGAGCTTTTGTACTTGTTGTTGTTGGAACATCTGACATTATTGGATCTCCATTAAATATTAATCTGTCATTTCTTACTTCTAACTCTCCTAACCTTCTACTTGCTTCCACTCTTAAATCCTCTGATGGAGTTGGTCTTCCTCTTTTTCCTCCATTTAATGTTTTCGTGCCTAAGTCAAGATTTAGTAGTGGGTCTTTTACATGGTCATCTAAGCTATCACTATGCTCTACGTCAACATTTGGTAGATTGTAAATCTTGTTTGTGGTTAATGATATCTTATTGTCAGGTAGAGCTCCTTTTGTTAGTGTCGCTCCTGTGAGTTTATATACCTCTAATCTATCTATTATCCAATACTCATAAGGTTTTCCTATTTTGTAGGTTCTCGTTATGGCTTCTGTAGCTGACTTTTCCTCCCATTTTGTAACTTTCTTTTCAACTTCTTTTCCCTCATCATTCGTTATGGTCTCAGTGTCTTCATAGCTTTCTAACCATTTTAAATTATATGTTTTTGTAACTGTAACATTTAATTCTTTTGTCCCTTTTATCTGCTTGAATTCGTAATCGGATAGGTACTCTTTTGCAAATACATTTGCATAAAGTGCTTCTCCTGAAGGTATTCCAAGTAATACGTTGAATTTTTCTTTCACTCTATCATCTGCTTTTATAACCGCTGTGGGCTGTGCGTCCATGTTACTATTTACATTCGTCTGTCCTTCTTGTCGTTTATATATAAATACTATATTCACTTCATTAAACGATTCATCGTAAATTATAGTATGACTCGTCTTATTTGTTAAAGTATCGTCTTTTAGCTCACTATCGTATCCAAACTTTAAACATTGATATTCATATCCATCTATGCTCTCTGGAGTTATAGTATAGGTTTTATCCTTTTCTAAAGTCTTACTATAATCGTGCCTTCCTAATGAAATACCTGTATCAGTAACATGTTTTACATTAACTACACCTTCTGGATTAATTAATATTCCTGGTGCAAGTGCCACATCTATATACCACAGACTTCCATCATTACTTATATGCCAAAGCCTCGCTAAACCAAAAGCGTATTTTGTAGGAGGCTGCACTATATGCATGTATTGCTCCCACGGTACATCTGGCTTGTTTTCAAAATAAGGGCCGTGCTGTAGCTTCATACCTTCAATGAATTGCTCTTTGTAATCATCTCTACTGTCATCGAAGTCTGTTGGTAATACGTCTGGATAACTTTCTAGCACACGACTATTAAAAAAAGGATCTTCAATCCAACTCATATCATCAAATTTTCTATTTGATTTTTTATCATAAGGATATTTATAGTTTGGAATTCTCTCACCTGTTGTTGTTGTACCTAAATACCTATATTCACCAACATCTTCATTATAAGTTCCAGTGGGTTCTCCATACGATATAACCTTATATTGATAATAGGTATCATCACAAAGTTTTGCTTTTATACGGTTTTCTTCTTCAAAATATTGTTCTAGACCAAACTTAGTTTCTAATTCATCATTCGCTTGATTAACAACTTCCTCATAACTGACATCTGGTATTAAATGGTTTATATCATCATCTGCCTGTACCAAAACACCTATACATGTAAATATCAGGAGCATACTCAAAAAAATTAAAATATTCTTCATATATATCACCTACAACCCACGTATGGTAATTAAACCATTTCCCCAAGGTGATGCTACTTGAACTCTTTTATCACCCCAATCATAGTATTTGGATTCAAGTTCGTATTTATAATGAGTCTTTAGTTTTACATAATCCATAATCTCCTTTGTCAGTTTCTCGCCTACCTTTTGATTTAAGTATGTCTCTGCTTCTTTATATTGAGGTTCTAGTTCTGCTGTTGTTTTGATTAAAACAGCAAATTCAACTTTATCTTCTTGCCCTTTAAAATCAAAAATCTGAACCTCTGATTTCTTT
Source organism: Abyssisolibacter fermentans (assembly GCF_001559865.1). Taxonomy (NCBI): domain Bacteria; kingdom Bacillati; phylum Bacillota; class Clostridia; order Eubacteriales; family Clostridiaceae; genus Abyssisolibacter; species Abyssisolibacter fermentans. Next base: position 221,911 of record NZ_LOHE01000037.1, on the reverse strand, counting down.
TCTGCTTCATCTTTTATCTCTACACTCTTCCTCGCTTTCACATCTATAGTACGCCTTATTATCACTGTTGCTTCTGCTCTTGTAAGTATATTTTCTGCTTTGAAAGTGCCATCTGGATAACCCCCGATTATACCCATATCATATACTTTTACTACATACTCATTTATCTCATCAGGTACATCCTTGAAATCACCAATCAGAGGTTTTATCTTTTCTGCGTCTCTGTATTCATATTCTCCTGTTATATTACCTACTGCCCTGACGACTATTCTAGACATTTCTCCTCTTGTTATAGGCTTTGTATAATCTACTATTTCGCCTTCCTTGACATATCCAAGCTCTATTGCTTTAGCTTTATATGGTTCTGACCAGCTTTGTCCTTCTTCTGCTTTAAAATTATGTCCACTTGCTACTACTATGCATTTTATGAACTGCTCTACTGTAAGTTTCTCTCCTGGCTTAAATGTCCCATCTGGATAGCCCTGTATGATTTTCCTCGCATCATTGATTATGAAGTCCAAATCCTGCTTATACCAACTATCGCTCTTTACGTCATTAAAACCACTCGCTAATGCTACTTGCGAGAGCATCAATATTGTAACTAATGTAATTAATAATATTTTTCTCATTTTACGCTTCCCCCTTTATTTGTATTTTCTGTATTATTATATATTTTCCTGGTTTTTATGTCAAACCCTTGCTTTATTCAATTAATCAATATGATTTTCATCGCTACTGGTAGAAATAAATACTATAAAATAATACAAATTTCCCTATCCTACTTTTTATTTTATGGCTTGCAAACTGGACAAGGTAAAGCACCCTTCTTAGCACAGTTAATTTGACTTTCCTCAGCTATTGATTTTGTTTTCAGCTTAGGACATCCATCTTTGTGATAATACTCTAAACCTGAAACGTCTGTTTGAATATAAAATTTTATTGGTTTTACTACTCTTGCTCCACCAAGTGCATAGCTGTTATACCTTTCATTCCCTACTCCTATAGGAAAGCCTTGAAAGAAAACTATCATACTAATATCGTCAACAGTGTTATACCAATCTTCATCGTTAATTACTGGCAAAGAAAAATTGTAGGTTATACCAAACTGTCTCGCTACTTCATTATGTTTATTTATTCTATAGTTTATTTCTCTTTTTAGAGCTTCAATTATCGTTCGTCTTCTAACTTCTTCGAACAAAGAATCATTCTGTATTATTTCACTACTAATAGTACTTTTTAAATCCTTATACGAATCACTATAGTACTCCCCTGTCAATATGTCATAAATCTTTACATTTTCATTTAATGTGAAGCTTATAACATAATTTTCGTATACTTTGCTATATGGCATTTTTTCTTTCCACATTGGACTTATTATCTTGTATCCATCTTTATCTGCATACTCGTCGTTTGATAAAATATAAAAACCATCATAATCAACTACTGCTATAACGGGTATATATCCCGTTATTTTTCTCTGTGCAATCTCATTACCTATTACATCAAGGTTAATAAAAAGTGAGTTATAGAAGGATTGCAAAGCTCTGTCTTTGCTAATGACAACCCGTTTGTCTCCTCCTACATTTACTAAATCATTAACACCATCTTCTACTGCACAATCTAATACTCTGTTAAGCTCCATTTTTTTATATGCAGCTAGTTCTAAATTATCACACCTGAGGTTTAGTAGAAAAACAAAGGGAAATGTTATAATGACAAAAAGAATCGCTAGGTCAGTAATTTTCATTTTTCACCATACCTCCATAAGCTATGTATATTTGTGCATTGTCAAAATCAGCGTTATATAACATTTCCTTTATTTTTGTTGCAACTGTTTTATTTTTGTTTACTACTCTTACCATGAAATAATCACCTTTTGAAAATGTATATTTATTATTGCTTGAATGTGAATTTGGAAAGAGTACTTTCATAATATCATCTGTATAAAATGCTGAAAAATTGACACCAATATCATCTTTAAAGCTAGCAACATTTGTAGGGTCACCATAAACTGGATCTATCTTTCTATGACGATGCTCCATTTGTATATCATATATATTATTGGTAGCTAAAAGCTTATTTACGAACTCTTGATACATATTTGGACTGATATAACCAAGATTTCTCACAGAGTCAACAAATTTTGTAGTCTCAGAAAGAACAAAGACTCTGCTTGTATCATCTTGTCTTTCAAACATAGTCATAATAGGATATATAAAAAAGATGACGCAAGCAACTATAATTGCAACAATCTTACTTAATGAACCCTCCATGATATCACCACCTATCTTTTACTGAATATTATCCTTGTAATCAACCCATTACTATTTATATCGTTTTTTACATCATATATATCATTAGGTCTTGTAACTAAAGAGTTAAGTGCTTCATCTTTTAACAAATCATTAAATTTCTCATCTTTTCTTATTAATACTCCATCGACAACGATATCCTTATCCAGTCCGATTATTATTGAGCTAATTATGTCAGCTCCAATTACATGATAATCTTCAAAGTTAAAATTACTTTCATAAAGAGCCTTATCATTGTTTAAATCTTCTTTAACAACTTCTATAGCGGTTACACTACTTCTATACATGATTAAAAAAAATGATATAGCGAATATAAACAAGAGATACATTGAAACCCTGTATAGAAAACTTGCTATGTTTTCCGACATATTAAAACCACCTTTGTATTGATACCTCTACTTATAAAAACAAGCTTCAAGTGAAAGTGCTACCCCACTTGAAGCGATGCTACACTATTTAGTATTCTGTATAAATTCCAGTGCTGATATAGCACCATTTTCATCACGATATACTTTTCCCGTAAATCTACCATTTGGATTTATATATTCATTTTTTGTTTCGTCAATAACATTGGATATTTTATTTGTTGATTTTTTTCCAACATTTGCAGTGTCATCATCAATAGTTACATCATAAATGTACCATGTACCTGTACTTTTTTTACCTGTTTCTACTCTGATTCCTATATACTGATTCTTGAATTTGTTCAAAACGTTTACTACTTCAGAGCCTGAAATATCTAATCCATCGTACATTGTATAATCTGATTCTGCTATTTGTGTGTTCATATTTGAAATTTTTTCGCTTGTGTTTCTTGCTGCATCTTGTCCCTGTCTCAGAATATAAAACCCAACTGATACTATAACCATAGTGATAGCTATTGAAGCTCCTATGATAATTGCTTTAACTGAATTTTCCATGATTCTATCTCCCCTTTTTTACATAATATCTTTTAATTGATCAGAATAACCTGTCAGCTGTTTTATACTAATAAGTATAAACGGCAATATTGTGTAGAGTAATAACGCTAACATCATTGGTGCAAAAGCAATCAGCTTTCCCCACATACCTTTTTTATTAACCATAATTTCATTGTCTTGCTTCCTCTTTTGTTGGTAGAAACCTCTCTCGATTTTTAACTCATCGAATGCTTGTGCAATTGAAATCTTGTCGCTTGCAGATTGTAAATTCTCTACTATTCTTACAAATGGTAAAAATGGTTCGTCTATCTTTAATTGCTCAAGTGCCTGATAGTCACCATACTCAAAATCATTTATGCATCTACTTATTGAACTTTTGAATGTATTTGAAAACTGCTCCATCCAAGTCAAGATATCCTCAACTGCAATCCTTTCTATATGCATCAACATAAGAATAATAGTATGAAACTGCATAACTTCATCTTCCATATTCATCTGAACGATTTTTTTCCTAAATAATATTATCCAGTATGGAATGTTATAAAATAGTAAAGCAAACAGTACACTGATTAATAACTCCCACCACTTAAAGTAGTGACTATCGTATTTATCTAGCTTAGTCAATATCCGCTTAGCGGTTATAGCTATAATTGTTGAATCCCTAATATTAACTGATTTTTTTAAATCATTTCTAATATCATTAAAGCTTGGATTTTGCCCTGAATACTTTAGTATATATTCTCTATCTATAGCTTCACTTAGTGTATTTTGTTGTACTTCACCTCCGTCGATATTTTGTGAATTCAAAATATTATGCCTGCTAATTAAATGTATGTTTAAAAATATCATAAAGCTCAATACAAATCCAAAAATTGTCCATAGTATCCTTTTTAAATAAAAATGTTCTATATTCGCTCTATAACCTACGGTTTTTAGTAGTTTACCAACTTTGATTGATTTACTATATTGTTTCTCTATTACTCTATCCATTAGCTCAGAAATCTTATTATTTTTAAGTAAGGCTTCTTCTATGTGGTTTGATATTTGACTGACATTATCATCACTACTCTGCATTTTGTTAATCATTTGATAGCTTAATAATACAATTAAAAATATCACTATCTGGACAACAAACCCATACGCACCGCTATAGTAATACACCAAGTCTGGCATATTAGATATTGCCCATTTTTCAATAGGCTTAATAAGAAATATTGGTACAATTGCTATTATTGATAAACTTTTGAATAGATAATCTATTTTTTTCCTTTTCAAGAACTCTAAATTTATCTCCTGCTTTAAGTAATTAAGATTTGTTAGAAACATCGATTTACCATCTACTACTTTATCCCCAAATTTTTGTACTAGATAACATAGTGCTAGAAAAGTTCTAAAATATTTATTAGGCATCATATCGTTATACTTGTCCAAATTACTCTCTACATCATCAGATGTTAGCACTTCATACATTCTGGTAGCGTGTAAGGATATCTCATAATCACTCTCATTTATTGAATCATATATTGCTTCATCTATCATTCCATGTCCATGAAAATGATGTCTGATATCTCCCAAGTATTTCTCAAATTGCATAAGTATTTTGTTTTCAATCCTATCTATCAATAACTTTAATATTTGATTATGCACTATATAAATAGTGAACACTGATATTATAAAATAGTAGAAACTTAAATCTATAGTCATCATCACTAAAAACAATCCTAAAGATAATCCTAAGGAGATATATGTAAATTTCATAGTTTTTCTATTTATCGTCCAATTATCCGAAAGCTCCATTAGCTCTAATCTCAATCTGACTCTCTGAATATATTTCTTAGTCAATGTATATTTACTAAAAAATATATATGAGGTATATAAAAAATCGTTTTGACTTTTTATTTTAGCTTTCATATTGCTGCTTTTTTTCTTTTGACTGTTTACTAGTATTATAGCTCCTGCGATTATTAGTATTATAAACGTAGCGCCAATAAGTATTATACTTGTATTACTCATAAAGCTTCCCCCAATTAGTAACTAAAAAATCATTGAATTTAAGTCTACCAGCCTCTTTCATGTGATTACACAATTTGTCATAAGTATACTTAGTTATAGCTTTGCCTGGCTTAAATTCTCCGTTATCCCACACTACAATATCTCTTGTCTCGAATTTCTTTCTATCTGTCATTCTGTTAAAAAATTCTCCCATTGTATCCATAAACATATCAATCTTTTCATCATGATTTTTTGCATGTTTATAAGCTTGAGGATAATCACAGTGTTGTGTAAGAGGTACTATTTCAGTAATTCGTTCTATATATCTATGTCCGCTTATATCCTTGCTTAAGTGTATATCGAAGTTGATGACCTCAGCTACTTGTTGTTCTGCTACGCCTTCATTGTTAAAAATACCCGTCTGTAATAGATTATTCCTTAGAGATACAATCAAGTTTTCAGCAGTTTTAGCATGGTGTGTAAATAATGTAAATAGTGATGCTACTTGTGCCATCTGAATCATCCACGAAGCTACTCCCGCTGTCGCTACCTCACCTAATATATTTACTGTACCATCAGTCTTTTTCTGTAAATCTAGTCCTTCTTGTCCTGAAATTGTTGTAGTTTCTCTAAGAGTCAAAATATTTCTATATGGATATATCTTTCTTAGGTGTAACTCAAAAGCCATTTCTTGTATACGCAAAGTATAAGTTGGATCGATAAACTTGATGATTGACATAAGCAATGTAGTTTTACCTGTTCCTTGACTACCCGTAACAGCTGTAATACTACACCCTTTTATAATCCATTGAATGAAGTCAATAGGTAATTTATTGTTTTTATCTACTACTAAATCTTCTATGTTTTGATTTTGTATACTATCAAATTTTCTAACAAAAAATACCCAACTCTCCGCAAAAGGCGGTCTTGCAACAACTACACGACTTCCGTCCTTCATTTCATTTATCTTGTAACCATTACTCTCTGACAATTGTCCTGGATTATTGTACCTATATATGTTTTTACATACTCTAATCAACTCATTTTGCGATCCAAAGGATAAAAATGACAGATGAATTGTCTTACCTTTAAAAAATATCCAAACAGAATCATGACTAAACGGTAGAGCTCTTATGAGATTAATATCCATGTTGAAATCAACTTTCTCATGGAAGGTTGATGGTATACCAGAAACACCTCCTGAAACACCGTCTATTTTCATATCTCTTATTTCATCTATAACACCATACCCCTTGTATCTTTGGTATATACGCTGGACGATTATATTGAGCTTGTCTTCAAAATTGTCAATCCTCTTTATTTTTTTATAATAAAGCTTTTCGATTTCTTCTTTTGAAATTACATAAACCTGTCCATCATCTGTTTGTTTCAATACATCTAATTCGTTATCTACTATAATCCGCTCTAATGCCTTATAGCCTAATCTTTTTTTGTACACATACAACATAATTTCAAACTTATCTTGCACAGATAATTCTCTGGGACTGTTAAAATTTATAACCTTATTTATATTTGATTCGTCAATATTATATGATTTGACCAATATATCTTTGATGAAAGCTTTTACATAGTTTTTTGCATTTAAATCTCCATATGTACAGCTTTTGAGGGCTTTTCTAAGTTGATTTCTATTTTGCATCCTCTTATTAAACTCATCCTTTGATATATTCATCTCATATAAGTTGGTTTTTAATATATCGTTGAATGTGTCTTTAATGTATTCAGTCAAGACATTTATATTGTATTTATCTTCATCAATATGATAACCACTCCATTTTTTAACCCGACTGAAATATTTGTATATAAAACCACATACAGCTAAAATTATAATGATAATAATAACAAGATTCGCCATTTAATCACCTATCTTTTTCAGACTAATATCAATATCTATTTTTTCTAATATCATCTGTACAGACTTTCTTACCTCTTTTATAAAGTAATAATTGCTGTCATCCTTATTAGCCCTTAGATTTCTCATGAAAAAATCTACTGCTTTTCCTTCGTTGCATGCATCCCCAAATTCTCTACAATAAGGAATTAATCCTATACCTTTTTTTAAACCATATTTTCTACTAATCATTTTGTAGTTAAACCTTGAATTATCATCATACATACTGATTAATACAACACATTTATCTAATAAATCTTTATGATTTTGAAAAAAATCGTCTAATACATTAATATTTTGATTGAGATTTACTACAACTAAATCTGATTCGTCTACTATTTTTCGTGAAAGCTCATTATAGCCTGAACAAACATCGATAAATAAAATGTCATAGTATTCTTGTGCTGAATTAAATATTGTTTGTATGATTTTTCCTAAGTTATTAAAATACAATTCTCTATTTGTGTTTGATGTACCAATTAGTAAATCTAATCTATTCTTCAACAGTGTTGTTGTATAGTTCACTATGCTATCTTTGTCAATGTTATTAAACTTGACGAATCTGCTCAATGCATCTATACCTGTATCTTCTAGGTCAGTTAATCCCTTTTTTAAGTACCTTCTATTTATTAAACTACTTTCAAGAGTACTTTTTTCAAAATGATTATGTGTTATCAAAAGCTTCATTCTATATTCTAGCGCTGTCATCAATGAAACCGCTATCATGTTACTTGTAGTACTCGCTTGTCCATGTACAACGCTCCAAAATGCTACCTGCAAATCACTTCCCCCTTTCAGCAAGCTTTGCTGCTTTGAGAATTTGTTTTTTTTCAATTTGGAAATACTCGCTAATAATATCATTTAACATATCTTTGTAGTATTTCGATAAATCTTTAAATTTAAATATATCATTATACTGAAATTCAATATTACTTTTATAATCCTGTGGTTCTAACTCAAATTCGTATTTTGCTATAACCTCAAAGTTATCTATATTTAAATAGCTATCTATATATTTGCTATCAATCTTACTATCAACCATATCTCTATAAATTCTAATTATAGAAGACTCATCTTTTAAATCATTTGTAAAAGCTCTTATACGTTGAATATTATACCTTTGAAAATCAGATATTAAAAATATTCCCGTACAATCATATAGCTTGTCTAACAACGATTTATTAAATCCAAAGTCTATCAGTATAACGTCATAATCATCAAATGTAACATTGATAAAACTTTTTTCAGCTTGACAATTTATATAAAAATCAACACTTCTATATGATACATAGTTGCCGTCATATGTTTGTGGTATACAATAACGCATTGTCTGCTCAATACTTGCATCAATCACGGCTACTTTTTTATCTAATTTGCTTAGAATTCTTGATAGATAATTTATAATATCGCATTTGTATGTTCCAAAAAATCCTAATTTATTTTTTATCAAAGGCTCCACTTTTTTTACTTCCTTTTTTATCATCCTTCTCCTTAGCCCCCTCTTGAATATCATCTGATTCCAACTCAGCTTGGACTCTTTGCTTTTGCTCGCTTATCTTTTCACTTCTCTTATTAACCTCTTGTGATACTCCTGCATTTACATTTGATATATCCTCTGGCTTCAGTTGTAATAATCTATTGTCTAGCTGTAATCGAACTTGTTCACTTAATGAAGTTTTAGCAAGCTTTAAAATATTAGGATTACTTTTCATTATATTTAAAACATTTATCTTTACAGGATAGTTAGGTACTGATGCTTTCTGTATATTAGGCTCTACATATGTAACAACATAAAGCTTAGTACCTTTATTTAGATAAGCATCAACTATTGCACTATTTATAGTCATTATTTCTTCTTCATCAAGCCACAGCCATACTATATTTTTTGACAAATCAATATTTCTAACTTTCTTTTTACTTATAACAATATAATCATCTCCATTAGCATAGCCTATTCTTACATCAAAATACTTGTCTTTTTTTAAGTTACTCTGTAACAAAAGCATGTTAAATTCCTGCTCTCTCAAATCCTTAGTAATATCTTCAGTAGTTATCATACTTTTGAATATTGGATTACCACTTTTTAAATCAATTACAGCTATATCACCTAAGTTATCTTTTGTTAGAAGTTTTTCTTTATTTACATCTAAAAGCATTTCTTTTTCTTCAACCATTTGAGCTTCTATTTTGGTTCCAGCTGGTATATCATAAATAGGTGTTAATACCATTCTTTTTAGGTTATATTGTTGCATTCTTAAATCATCTATTTGTTCTATATATGCTTCTTGTACTTTTTGAACTTGCTTATTATACATGATATACACACCCACTACTGCTCCACAAAGAATAAATATAAGTATTAGTGCAAATATAATACGTTTTCGCATTTTATTTTTCTTTTTAGTAAATCCCATAAAATCCCCTCCTTTTCGTAGAAATATATATTTACATATTTAAGAACTTACAATTTTGCTTTAAATATCAGAGTTTTTCATAAGATGATATAGCATAGAGTTAGTTTAGTATAATCTTTGCGAAAAAATTGTTTACTTCATTATTGGGTTTAAAAGGGTTCATATTAAAAGGTATATGATATATTGGGTTATCAACTAGCTGTTTAATATCTTTTAAATATTTGTCTTCTATAAAAGGAATACAATAAATCCAACTTCTATTAACATCTACACTGCGAGTATCATTATAGAAATTAATAAGCTCTTTTATTTTCCAATCTATTCCATGAGCTAGTACGACTCTTTTGTCGGCTCTTATAAATTCATCAAAATCTATTAGTTCATTATAATTACCAAAATCCATTATTATAAAATCATATTTTTCTTTATGTTTCATGATAAAACTCGAATAGTCTATATCCCAATAGTAATCAATCTTGTTATAAGTAAAATAATTTTTTTCTAAATATATATTCTCATTTGTAGCTCTATATATTTCTTTAAAAGCCCCTGTTTCATTTAATTCCAAAACTGCTACTTTATATTTTGATGATAAACACTGAGCAAGCATTATAAGTGTATGGGTAACACCTACACCACTTGTTACTCCTATTAATCCAATGCTAGTTGTTGAAGTAGGATTTTTTAAATAATCTTTTATTTTTTTATCTTCCGTCATTATAGATTTATACAACCTTGATTTACGTTTCATTTTATTTCTCCTTTTTGAAAATACCACTAATATTAAACTTCAAACCTTTTCTTTTACCATCCTGTTTAGGAATTATATTCTCAAGCAACTTTGCGCACATTTTATAGCTATTCTTATTTACTAAAAATGGGTTACCTGTTAGTGACGATAAATAACATCTTAAATCAACCATATTCTCTTTTATCTCTGCAAACGTTTCTTCGTCTGAAAAATTAAAAAGATATTTATTTTTATGTATGCCATCTCTTGTCCTTAAAATAGCTTCTAATGACCCCAATTCCCAATCTTTTACTCCACTAACGATTATTCTCTCATCAGCTCTTTTAAATTCTTCTAACTGGCAATCATTATAAACACCTAAATCCAATACTATGTAATTAAAATCATCTTCTAGAATGTTTAATAATTTCATATCTTCTTTGTTTGGATAGAAATATATACCATCTAATAAAAAACCATTATCAATATCTTTAACATCTATATATGAATTTTTTATATCTTCAAATACTGTAGTTTTATTCAGCTCTACTAATCCTACTTTGACGTTAAAGGTCTTTAAAAAACTCGCTATATTTATAGCGGTATGTGTTGTCCCAATTCTGTGCATAGTTCCAACTACACCAATAACCATAGTTCCAACTATTTTATCTTTTACTATAGTTACAACATTCTGGTTGGAATTTGCTTTTACATTTTGTGATAATGCATTTAATCCCAAATCCCATTTTACAGCCTTAGCATAAGTTGTCGGATACTTTAGTACCTCTAACAAATCAGAATAAAGATCATAATCATTAAGATTATCTCCTATTGGATTTAGAATATCGTAAACTCCCATTGTAACTATTAGCGATAATTCTTGATTACCCGGATAACAATTAGGTGCAATTATAATAATTTGCGTATTCTCATTCTTTATTCTAAAATCTCTTATCGCAAATGGTATATCTCTATGATTTTCTACTGATACCATATCTATAATTAGATAATCAACATCTAAATTATCAACTTCTTGTAAAGCATCAATAATATCTATGTTAGTAGAAATCATATTATAAACTATTTGTCCTTCGCTATCGTAAATTGCCTTCTTTATCTGCCCTGAAAACAGTGAACTCGCTATAACTGCAAACAAAATATCACTCCCTTTGTCCATTTATATATTAATCCACACTTGTAATAAAAAGCCTAAAAATACAGCACTTGAAAATGGAAATTTCGATTTTAAGTCAAATTCATATTCCAAAATACTGTGTGTTAATATACATGCTTTAATAAAATTGAATAAACTTTTAAAACTTTTTATCGCACTATTTCTAAATATAATATAAAACAAACTAATAACTCCACCAGCTAAAAAAGAATATATTATTGTAAATACTGTGAATTTCGCTCCCGCTATCGCTCCTATACAACAAAAAAGCTTAATATCTCCAGCACCTAACACTCTTGCTATAAACAGTATCCACAATATTACTATAGGCATTACAATTCCAGCTAGAGAATCTATTAATCCATGTACATTATTTACATATACATTTGTTATAATACCTATACATAAAAATACCAATATTAATTTGTTTTTTACTTTATATGATTTAATGTCTTGCAGAAAAGCTATTGATACTAAAATAGCTATTTCTATCCATTTAATAAATACTATATCTCTCACCTCATATTAGTAATTAAATATCATCTTCTCTACCAACATTTATTTTTTTTGCTTTTCTCATTGGTACAGATGGTTCATTTATTTGTCTTTCATAATTATTGTTATTTATGTTCTCTTTTGATTTAACTAACCTTTTTAAAATCAGGAAATCTACAGCTATAACTAAAATTAAAATACCAGCATATGTAGTAGAATCTACGTTATTAGCAAACTTTAAAATTATTGTAATTATTATTATTAATACCAATTGCGTCAAGCCAAATATTATTAAGTTTTTCTTTTGTTTTGTAATAGAATAATTTTTCTTTCTTTTTACAATTGATTGTGCATCTTTCTTTTTAACCTTATCAGGTTTATTAGATTTATTGTTTTTGGATTCAGGTTTCTTGTACACTTTATTACTTCTTTTAATCTTATTCTTTATTTCATATGTATTTGTAAGCTCTATTTTAGCTGATTTAATTTTAAGTAATTCCAGTTGTTTTAATAAATCCACATAAGAAATATCAATTTCTCCTGTATCCACCCCTACTACTTCATTGATTAAACTTCTTATATTCTGATTAATATTAAAATCAAGTTTTATTGGTAAATACATTACTTGTACTTTTGATGAATTTTGCTCAATATAAATATAATTTAAATCAAGAATAAAACTATTCTCATATAATAAATAGTTCTTACTATTTTTTATAGTCCTTATTACAGATTGCAGCATTTCTATTTTTTCATTTTTACTAAGCTTTTGAACTTTTAAATATTCACATAAAGAAATCTTATCTGACGTATCATAATACAATTTAACTATATTATTTTCTGCCATAACATTAATTGGTATTATGCCAAGCTCTAAATTCTCACCTATCATTTCAACTTGATAATTAATAATGTCATCTAATGGACAAGTTAATTCGATAATTGTATAAATATTATCATTACTGTTTTTATTAATCTTATATTCGCCTACAGCCATAAAAGACTCCTTTCTTAACAGGTATTTAGGCATATGAAAAAAATAAATAAGTCAATTTGCAAAGTAATTTTGATTATTTTCTAGGCACTCAATCACTTACTGTATGTAAGTGATTGAGTAACAACAAAAATACTCAAAAGGACTAGTAAGATAACTATTTTATTTTTTCAAATGTGCCTTAACCTATTATAATTAATATCATCAATGAAATCATTATAAAAGGTGAAAATGGCAGTTCTGTTTTCCTATTAGCATTTTTTAATAACACTAATACAATACCTGTTATACAACACAATAAAGAAGCAATTAATAAAATACTAATTATTTTACTCCCTAAAAATAAACACATACACCCTATTAGCTTTACATCTCCCATCCCTAAAGCTCCCTTAGATATGAAAGACACTAAAAACAATAATACAGTCAAAGCTACACAATAAATAATTTTATTTTTATCCATATTAATACACATAAAAATAAGACCTATTATAACTGTTAAAACAATCAATCTATTCGGTATCATCCTATTTTTATAATCAACTAATGCTGTCCAAATTAGGATTATATACAGACTGGCATAAATATACAATTCTACTGTTAATCCATAAATTGAATATACCAAAACTGTAAATAACCCTATGAATACTTGAATAGCAAGTATATGAATGTAATCATAACTCATCCACTGCTTTAAAAAACATCTTATGAAAAATGAAAATACTACTGCACTAAGAAAAACTAAATAAATCATTATTTAAACCTCATACTAATTTAATTTCCATCCAAAACTGGAGGATTACATTTCTTTCATGGTTCATATGTCTTAACTGCATCTTCTAATTTAATTTCATGTATATCTTTAAAAATAGCAGTACATCCATGCTTATGGTATCTTTTATTAGAAAACTTTGAGGAATCAGTAATATAGACTTTCGTAATATTCTCTTTTGAATCTTTCAAGCAAATTTCACAAGGGGTGTAGCCTTGATCTATAGCCTCTTCCAAAGTAATTGAGCTTAATTTTTTGAAAATCAAATTACATCCAAACCTATGATATTTTTTGCCTTTTGATGTTACGTAAACTTTAGTTTTATTTGCATCATCTTCATCATTATCTTTATCACTCAATTCATCCTTATCTTCAGAATTTTCGTTTAATACAGAAGTATTAATCCCTCCTGCCATCCATGCTCTTGCTGTAGCTCTTTGAGTAATAGCTATATTGTTATTCTTAAAAGGTACAGGTAATTTTATAGAATATGTTACAACAATATCTATATCTTCATTTCCATCATAGTATCTTGAGCCTGCTACACTAAAATTCTCTACATTTAAATCTTTTAATTTTTCATCATCTAGTCCGTATTTCTTTAAATATAGATGTAAAATAACATTTCCTACGGTATCTTTGCATTTACTAAATGTTTTATCTGCAGCGAAAGACGCTATGCTCATAATCTCCTCAGATGGATTTTTAGCACAGTTAGAAATTATAGAAGCAATCTCTTTAGCATCATCCTTACACACCATAATTTTTTCTATTATGCTATCGCTGCTACTCTTAATATTCTCTAAATCAATTTGCTCTGATTCTTTAACCAAATCACTTATATGCAAATAGGTTTCAATACTCTTTTGCTTGTTTTGTTTAAAGCTACCAGCTTTTTCATCTAATCTATCTTGCACGCCTTTCTGCAAATCATACACACCACTTGCATTATATAGATAACTAGTTGATGCCATTTCGCTTACAGCATCATTTATGGCATGTCCAATTAATTCTTGTACATACACAACTTTTATAAACATCCCTATAGCCATAATAGTAAATATAAAAACCGGCAGTACTATTGCTGCTTCTACAGTTAATGATCCTTTTGAATTATTAATTTTTTTAGCCAAATTATTCATTTCATCACCTAGTACCAGTTATATAATTCTACTGTAAATCTATATCTGTTATCTTTCATTTTTTTATCTTTTGGTAAGAATATCTGTGTCATAAACAGGCATTTTACAGATATAGTAGCTTTAACTTTTAAGCATACCTTATGTTCACTTAATCTAAACGCCTCATCATTTTTGTTATAATTAATCTGTATTAAATCTAAAGCTCTATTAATACTTTTTTCTTCATTTTGAAGCAATAACAAAAACCTTAAATAATCTATATAATAGGTATCTATAGCAATTGCCTTGCTGTCTTTTTTGAGGTCAAGCTTAGATAGTTTATTATCTTTTTCATATTTATCAATGTAAGTATCCAACTTATCCTTGCCCATCTTAGAAAGCTCATTCGCTTTCTCTTTAAATATTTTATTAAACTCAACCTTATGTGAATTAATATATTCTTGAATACTCGCCTTTGATTTTTGCATATATTTTTCTAATTCTTCTTTAGCCTTTCCTTTAGCTTCTTGATTTACTTGCTCAAGCTTTGCATCCACACCGCTTATAAGTTCTTTTAGATTAGGGTCACTGACATTTGCAAAGTCCTGTAGACTACCGTTACCTATAGGCTCACTTCCCTCAATTGCAGCTATCTTTTCCTCTATGAATTTATCCATATAGTCATTTGCCACATCAACACAATAATTAGTCATTTGCTCTGAAAATCTTACTGCTTCACCTTCTGCATAATCTATAATTTCATGTGCTATGAGTTTTCCACAATCCGCTTTCCATGTTGCTTTTGTTTTAAGCATAGGAACAGGTTCACCACGTTCTAAACATCGTAAATCTAATATTGATTCTGCCATTGCCCATGCACACTGCAATATAGTTCTAAAAATAGGTATTCCTGCACCAGCGGTCCACCATCCTGCCATAGCAGTTGCTATAGCTGTAGCTTCTGCTCTCTTTTGACTGTCTGTAAAAACATGAATACAGTTTAGACCAAATCTAATCATAATAATTTTACTATCTGTTAACAGCTTATTTTTTCTTTCTGACCTACAACCATTTAGAATATATTCAACTTCTCCATTGTTAAAATAGGTTTCAAGCTCACTTTTTTTAATGTTTCTTAGATTTAATTCCATAGGTTTTAATTCAGAAACATCGTTTTTAAAAGAATTAACGATATATTCGTTTACATATATTTTATCCCTCATATCTCCTAATAAATCAAAGCCAAAACCACTTAAAAAATCAAAGGCATCTTCACTGTATGTATCTTCTTCATCCACGTCAAATACTACATCTCTTGTTTCTTCGTCAGAATATTTACTTTCATAGGAAGGTAGCGTCTCGTACAAATCCTTAGGTATTTCAATATATTTCTTGGTATCATCATCTTCTTCTATTTCTTCATTTGCTTCATCTGCAATTTCCTCTAACTCTTCTTCTCCCTCTTCTGCTCTTTTCTCGCTTTCCTCATCCTGCTTCGCTGATAATTTAACATTAGTTTCTATATTATTATTGAACTTTGGTATGAGACCAAAAAGTCCCTTTTTATTGCTAGAATTACCAATTATATTTTTAAAATCTTCTATCTTTGAAAACTTATAACTATATTCGTCATTGACTATTGTTTCACTATTTTCAATTACACTTGGACTTATTTCATTAATATGCTCCATCATTTCTTTCAAAAATTCTAAGTTGTCATTTAATGTATTTTTGAACTTGTTGTTATTATATGCTAAAGAATTTTCATCAGGTAACAAACTCCTATATTCAGATATATCCTTTTCTAATTCTTCATATGAGCTGCTTATAATTTTATCTTTTTTTTGATCAAGATGGTTCTCGAATTCATCTATCCTCTTAGTAACCTTGATAGTTTGCCTTGAAACCTCATCTATTATCTCTATGCTCATAGCACACGCTTTGTTATAACCATTTGGTTCGTCAAAATATTTTATAATAATGTTGTCTCTATCTAAATCATTTTGGAAATCGCTATATAGCTTGTCTATTGTTTTTTTATTCTCATCTACTACATCTCGAAGCGTATCAATCTTGGCTTCCAAGTCACTTTTCTCGTCTCTTAATGAAGTTCTATCGCTTTTATAATCATCAATTTTCTTTTTATCTTCAGGATCATCATTATCGAGGTTTCTTATTTTTTTGTTAATCTCCTCTATTTCATCATTTATTTCTTCTATTTCTTTTTGTAATAGTCTTATTTCTATTCTATTATTTTGATATTCAATAATAGTATCTCTGTATTTAATCACCTTGCTTTGAAAACTTAACTGCCCATCGCTGAAATCATCTTCATTATTAAACCTATTGATAAAACAAATATTCTTGTCAAATTCATCTTTATATATCTGAATAGATTTATTATCAAAAGGTGCTACAGGTCCTACTAATTTGTACAACTTTTTTCTAAGTTTATCTAGTTCATTTATTGTTTTTTCTACATCTAATTTCTCACTATAAGACTCAGTGGTAGATGAAGCTTTTTTCAAAACCTCTAGTTTTAATAAATACTCTTCAACTAATTCCTTTGGAGCTCTGTACTTCATATACTCTATAATTTGTTTCTTAGCAACATCAACATCTGTAATTTTAAATAAAGGTTCTATTTCAATATTTTCAACCTTATAATCATACAAATCTAAAAAATCTATTGCTCCTCTAGCTGTTAAATCATCCTTATCTATCATTAAGTTTTTATTAAAATAATAAAGTAAAACTTCTTCTAACTCAGCCTTATCATTTTGACTTAATGCAAATAAACCCCAATCATTTTTCAAATCTTCATTATACCCTGCTAATGCAGAATTGATTGACACTAAAGTAGCTCTTTGAGCTTGTGTATTTGCTACACGTATTCTTGCATTATCAACCATCAGACCAGTTAAAGTCATAACAACTAATAATATAATACATAAAAATATTGATATTGCTCCTTTCTGTCTGTATAAAAACATATATACTTGTTCCTCCATATCAATGTATATCATTCTAAAAATTTGTACACATTGTCTTTTACTTTTTCCATAGAAGCTTTGATATTATCTAAAACTCCTAGTTGATCAGCTGTATCCGCCATAAAGTCAACATTTCTAATAAACTCTGTATTCTCATTTATAACTGCTTTTGATTTTTTTTCAATTGTATAAGCTTCCTTCAAACCAAATGATTTAAAGAAACCACTAAAAGGAAGCTTATACGAATCTTTGAGCGTAATATTTATTTCTCTATATACAACATAATTCTTTACCTTAATGTCAACTTTGTCTTGAGTAGAAAGCATTCCATTTATCATATTTCCATAATTTAATTTTGCTATAGCATAGTCTCTAATAGATTTTATTTTAGTTGTCTTATCTCTATCGTATAGATGCCAATATAAATCTCCTTCTAAATATGTAGTTGTAGAAATTGGTATATTTTTATTATTCAATGCTTCAATTCTTTTAGTATTATTCCAATTCAAAGCACTAATTTGAGCTATTTGATCTGCTGTAGTTTGTAAATATGCACTTTGATACAACAAGACACACATAAAAATCATCGAAAATATGACTAGCAAAACAACAGGAAATACTAATGCTGCTTCTACTGTTAAACTTCCTTTAGTATTGAAAAATGCTCCCCGAAATTTCACTCATTACACATCCTTAATATCTAACTACTTGGTGGAATCAATACCTGTATCTGCATCTAATTTATCAATTAATCCATTTACAATTTTTACAATTCTTTTTTTAAACAATAGAGCTAAACCTATCAAAATAGCTATCAACAAAACTATCTCCACTGTTCCTAAACCATCCTCTTCCTTTATAAACCTTCTAATCTCATTTTTCATGATTTTCCTCCTATAATTTAATTTATATTAGTTAGTTACAAAACACTAAACTACTGATAACTACTATGTTTATATGTTTAATATGACTAAGTTTCTCACACAAAACAGTTATAAAAATACCAATATAGTTAATAGGGAACCATCTCATGTTTCTTTGTAAGTGTGACTTCAAGAGTTCGTTTCTTCATAGCTCTCACTTAATCATAAGAAACGAGCTCTTGTCGGAACCGTCAAAGATTATGAGATGGGTCCCCTCACCAAAAACTTATGAGCTAAACAATTAATGTTATCTACATATCATATTTTAATTTTTGTTTTGCAACTATCTATTTAATTTATATGTTCTGAAGCTGTAAAACTGCTGGCAACATCATTATTAACAAAATTCCAATAAACATCAGCATCATAGGCATCAAAAGCTTTGAGCTAGCCTCTTCACCTAATTTTTTAGCTGTGTTTTTCCTTATTTCCCAACATTCAGCTCCTAAAACTCTTAATAACATTGATAATTGAGCATTTCCTCTTTTCAAGTTTTGTAATACAATTGATATAAACTTTGTTATCTCAGGTGTCCTGCATCTTTTAGCAAAATCTTCATAAGCTTTTTGTTGAGCTTTGCCTGATTTGATCTCAAAATATGTATATTCTAATTCCTTATAAAGAGGTCTATTATTATCTCTATTATCTTTAACAATTTTTTCCCATGCTTTAGGAAGTGTCATTCCTGCATTTATTAGCAAAGATATTTCGTTCATAAAACTTGGAAAGTCCAAACGAATTAATCTATTTTTATCTTCAATTTTTTTGTCTAAATCCTTGTCCATACCATAAAAAACAGCAAATATTAAAATTATAGCAAAAAAGATGAACTCTCTTGATACTTCTTTTATACCTGCACCAAATAAACCAATAATTAATAGCACAACCATTAAGTATGTCACTTTATTAACCCAAAATAACTTTAAGTAGTAATTATCATTTCTAGTAGTATGTAAATTAATCAATTTTTGCTTTATGTATTGGTCATATTTAGTATTATATTTGTAACCTACTGCTTTCATAATGTACAAGCCCATAGGCATTAATGATTTCAACGGATATTCTTTTTTATCAAGTTCATCTATTATGTCATTGTATTTATTTTTTGATAACATATATACCGTAAGAAATATCGCTGTTACAAAAATGAAAAAAATACTCATTGTTTACACCTCAATATTTATTATCTTTACAGCTAGAAAATATGAAACAACAAACAAAGCTATAGCTATAGTTATTACTACTTTTCCTATAAATGTGTTGAATACAGGATTCATATATTCTGGACAGCTCCATGATAATAGAAGTATTAAAACTATAGGCATAATGCCTAATATTTTTTGCTCTAATTTTTTCTGAGAAAGCATTACATCTATATCCTGTTTTATATGTATCTTATCAGCTATTGTATCTGATGTCGTTTTAATAATATCTACTAAATCTCCACCGGTACGTTTACATATTACAAATACATCTACAAAATTGCTTACATCCTCTAAATGAGCTCTGCTTTTAAAATCCAAAAGTGTATTTTCTATAGTTTCATTTAATTCTAGTCTGCGTATTATATATTCAAGCTCTTTTAAAATAAAGGTATCAGGATTTATATACAAAACCTTTAAATCCTTTAACGCGTCTTTAAATGCCATTTCAACAGACTTACCCGCTGATAAAGATGATGATACTGCATATAACGCTTCTTTAAATTGAATGCTTAGCTTTTTCTTTTGATTTTTAATTATTTCTTTTTCCCTCATAGAAGGATATTTTAAAGCAACTGGAGTTATAATCAATGCCATAATAATACTCCTATAAAATACATAACCAATTACAAATACAACTATAGCAGCAATCATTGTATAAAATATTTTTTCCTTTAAATTCATATTGTAAGTATTATAGTCAATCAACTCATTATCTTTATTTACTTTTACATTAATATTAGTCATTTTTATTTTCTTTTTGCTTTTAGAAGAAGGTTTTTGAGTTTTATTTAAAATCAAAAACATTATAGCAGAAATAACACCTGCTATAATTACTAAAATTATTGCTCGCATATGACACCATCCTCTGATAATTTAAAACCTGCCATTTCTAGTTTTCGTGTATTTTGCAGTTTGTTTTTAGTTTTTTGTAAGCTACCAACTATTTTTTTGTCTTCAGTTTCACCTTGTTCAACAAAATTAAATAATGAATTTAATTTTATTTCTCCATTGTAAAATCCTAAAATTTCAGATATTTCTAGTACTCTCCTAGACTTATCTCTCAACCTACCTAAATGAATTATAATATTAATAGCTGATGCAATCTGCTGTCTTATAGCATTCAAAGGCAATTCTGCTCCACTTAATACCATTGTTTCTATTCTACTAAGCATGTCCTTAGTAGAATTAGCATGTCCTGTTGAAAGTGAACCATCATGTCCAGTATTCATTGCTTGAAGCATATCTATGGCTTCCTTACCTCTTACTTCTCCAACTATTATCCTATCTGGTCTCATTCTTAGAGATGCTTTTATTAGATTCGATATTTCTACTTTACCTTTTCCTTGTGTATTGGCATCTCTTGTTTCTAGTCTAACTAAGTTAGGCACATTGACAATTTTAAGCTCCGCTGAATCCTCTATAGTTATAATCCTTTCATCTTTAGATATAAAGTTTGACAAAGTATTCAAAAATGTCGTCTTACCAGAACCAGTTCCCCCCGAAATAAAAATATTATATTTTGCTGTAACTAATTTTTCTATAAAGTCAGCAGCTTCTTTTGTTAGTGATCCTAAATTAATTAATTCTTCTATAGTTAAAGGCTTGTCAGGAAATTTTCTAATAGTTAATATAGGACCATTTAATGCTATTGGCGGTAGTACTACATGTATTCTTGATCCATCAGCTAATCTTGCATCAACAATCGGACTTGATTCATTTATAGTCCTATTTACCTTTGATACAATAGTCTGTATAATATTTTCTAATTTTGTAGTGCTTTCAAACTTCTGATCTATCTTAGTTATTTGACCTTTTCTTTCTATGAATATATTGTCAGAACCATTTACCATTATCTCTGTAATAGATTTATCATCTAATAACGGCTGTAGTATATCTAATCTTCTTAAAGAATTAAATACTGTCTTAATTACATTTTGCTTTTCAGATATATTCATATAATATTTTTTAGATTTTTCAAACACAGTTTTTGTTATGAGCTCTTCTATTTCTTCATCTGTTGGATCTCTAGTTATATCCATATTCTCTTTAACATAGTCTTCTATTTCTCTTATTAAACTATTTGTGTCAATTTTAATCATAAAATCACCTGTCAATTAATAGAATTTAAAATCTTATTTATACCTTTCACTAAAGAATCATTCATATCTATTTTGTATCTGTTCTTATACTTAAAAATTAAATTATTAGCAGAAGGTATTCTAATAATTCTTTTATTTGAATGCATATTTATGAAATCTATTGATGTATAGATTTTATTGTCATATTTATTTATTATTATTTGTATCTTTTTAGAAATATCATTATTTCTAATTTGTCCTATTAAATCTATTTGATTAATAAATTGCTTTGCTTTTATTAATGACATTTCATCTTGTCCAAATAGTAATAATATAAAATCTGCTATATCAAGTATTTCTATGTTTTTATCGTTCATGCTTGTCGACATGTCTACGAAAACATAATCATATTTTTTCATTCTTCTTAATTCTTCAAATATAAAATTGACTTCTTCAACGGTTAATTCATTCATATCATTTATATTATCCGGTGGTAAAAAATAATGTACATTGCTATCATTGTCTAGTTTTATTACCTCTTCACATTTTAATGTAAAGCTTTGTCTTTTGGCCTTTACATAATATAGTAAATTAGATAAGTTCTTATCTCCCTTACATTCAAAAAAACATTCAGTTGATTGTATATCTTCAAAGTTAACATATAAAACGGACTTACCATTAAGTGCACTTTGAATACTACACCCAACTGATAAAGTTGTCTTACCTATTCCCCCAACAGGAGAATAAACAGCAACTATTTTCGTTTCATTATTTCCTACCATATTATATGTAAAATTTTGATTCTTTTCGCTATAGATACTTAACACGTTATTTAAAAGTATATCTATCCTTTGATATTTGTTTATATAATTCAAATCACTATAAGAACAATTTTTATTTTTAGTTAATATAATTATTACACCTACATCAAATTTTTTTAAATTTTCTTCATATATATCTTCTGCTACAAGTAAAATATCAATTTTGTTATTACTTTTTTTAGTCAAATCATATAAATTATCCTTATTAGAAAAAGCTGTTATTAAAAATCTATTACCGTAATTATTTAAAATGTAGTTAACAAATGCCTCGTTGTACTGCTTATCAGCATCAGCTACAACCATATTGATTTTTTTCACTTTAACCTCCAGTGTATTGCTATAATTTATGTTTATTGTTATATTTTTAAACTATTAGTTAATATATGATATATATTTTATTCTTTCTACATTCTAAGAAATCCTTCTATTTTTTAATTTTATATACATTTTTTATATTCACTTAATAATTTTGTCGTATTATGTCATATTACTGTATACCTTTCTAGTTAATCATTATTTTTCCATATAAAAAAGCAGAGAAAAATTCTACTCTAATTACTCATTTTTCTCTGCTCTTTTTATTATTTCTTTTCTAACATATCATTTAGCTTAGTCTTAGCTTCTGAGAATGAAATACCATTTTCTATGCATATGTCTCTTATTAGTAAATTAACATTTTCAATAGTTCCACCAACTACTTCCTCTATTTCTTCTATTGTTAACCCCCACTCTATTGCATCTTTAACAGTAGTCTTTCCTTTTACAACTTGTTCTTCCTCGTGTTCCTCTTCATTTTAGGTGTTCAAAAATGTAATCCATTTACATAACAGCTTAGTATTCTTTACTCATACATTCCTTCCTCCCCTATTCTTTCGTCATATAACCTTGGTCGAAAAAGTAATGTATATATAGATGGCTTTTTGAGAAAGCGACTATATTGCATCCATGGTAAAAAGGCTCAAGAAGTTATAAAAATCCTAATTAAAAGAATATTAGGATATTACAAATAGTTTGATTTGTGACAAAATGTAAAAAAAGATACTAACATTTTTGCAGGTCTCTTTTTAATGTTAAAATATTTTAATAACAGTTTTATAATGTAATTTTTGTAATTTGATGTATAACGCTATATCTTAATTAAATAATATAAGACATAGACTTTATATACGGTTTTATTTTACAAATATTATTTTTCAAATTGTATATCTGCAATAATAAACCTAGTTTCTTCATAATTAGCATCATCCGACGCAATAATAGCTAATTTATCTATTCCAGTTACGTCACAATCAAATTTAATAAAATTACTTTCTTCATTTTTTTTAACTTTGTTTTGGGTAAAATCATGTGAACCAATAACAGTATTAGTATCTGCGTCATAAAGCCATAGTTTTGATGTAAGACATTCGTTTAAAGATGAAAATTTACCTATGCTTTGTACCTTAACGTAACAACTCATCTTTTTATAATTACTATTTAATTTAATAGTTGTCGAATTAAACTCTGCTTCTTCATTAGAAAATTTTAAAACTTCATCATGCCCAGTAGAATTGTCATCTATAACTAAACCAGCTTTAAACTTAACTCCATCTTTATTAACCAAATCTGCTTTATCATTAGTTATTTTAGCAGTTTTATTTGCATTATAACAAATTTCAGCATCCCCATATCTATTTAGCGAAACTAATCCTTTTTTATGCAAATCCATAATTCCTGGCTTCTCTAAATTAACAGGATCTTTTATTAATTTAATTGTTTTTGTAGTATTATCCCATTCTACGTCCAATCCTGTTAGATTAGCTATAGAACGAACTGGCAAATATGAAGTCCCATTGTAAATTAAAATAGGTGCTTGTAATTCTGCTTTTTCATCATCAAGTGTTAAACTTATAGCATCATTAATAGTTGCTGTAACGCTAGTGATAATTTCGTCGGCATTTACTCCTACTGAAAATGAAATTATCATGACGCACAGTGTTACTAATATTAGTTTTTTATTCATAATTTATATCCCCCTGTATATTTTTGTTATATTTCATGTTATATAATATCATTGTAATTATAGTAAAACAATATATTAAATAGAAATACGTAAAATTAATACCATTATTCCATGTAATTTTTATATTATTTACGTATAATTTAGACACAAAACGAAACTAGCAAACGCTAGCCTTTGCAATATCTGTAATTATTACAATTTTTTAATTTTTTATTGTAAATATAAGATTCTTTGTTACATAAAAAAACAGAGAAAAATTCAACTCTAATTACTCATTTTTCTCTGCCTGTTTTATTACTTCTTTTCTAACATATCATTTAGCTTAGTCTTAGCTTCTGAGAATGATACACCATTTTCTATACATATGTCTCTAATTAATAAATTAACATTTTCAATAGTTCCACCAACTACTTCCTCTATTTCTTCTATTGTTAATCCCCACTCTATTGCATCTTTAACAGTAGTCTTTCCTTTTACAACTTGTTCTTCCTCGTGTTCCTCTTCATCTTCTTGGCTTACAACTGTATTTTCTTGAGTTGCAGAAGGTAAATCTATAATTCTATCAGCTAGACTTCTCTGTAATTCTTCTGTCCATTTTCCTTCTTCTTTTAATAACTCTACAGCTTGTAGACTAATATAGTCATCACCTTCATATGGTAAGCCTGTATATAAAGAAACAAATAATTTAACTGATCCTGTTTCTATTTCTATATCTTGTCCTAAATTACTATATATTTCTTCTAAATCTTTTGCTTTCATATCACTAGGTTGATCTGTTTGAATATTGAATGCTTTAGCAATAATTTTAGCTTCTACTCCAAAAGCATTTTCTATATCTTTAAAAGAATAAGACCCTCTTATATCTTCAGGATTAGGCATTCCTTCAAATTCTCCTGTTTTAAATTTTACTGGTTGCTTTGAAGACTCTGTCTGCCACCAGCCCATAAAATCTGAAAAATATATACCTCCAAAGAGTATAATTACTATTGCTCCAATAAGGACTGAATTTTTTATTTTCATGATTTTACCTCCTGTTTGAATGCTCCTGTTCTGAATTCAACTGTTTCTTCTATAGGACACGTATTATCTGACGTACACTCACCACACCTGATACATTGATGATCTTTAATTACTTCTTTCTTTGACACTTCTATATTCATAGGACATACTTTATCACATTTTTTACAACCTATACATGTTGATTTATTTCTTTTGATTTTAAAAATACTGATAAAATTAGATAGTCCTATTAATGCACCAAAAGGACATACATATTTACACCATGGTCTTTCAATAATTAATGACAATAGTAGTGTTACCACTAATACAATAATTCCACCTATTGTAGCTTCTGAAGACCAGAAGTTAAATAAAGCATAATATGGATCTACTTCTAGAAAAACAAGCTTTAATGATTCAGTTGTTAAATAAACTGTAAAAATCAGCACAAAGTATCTCATATATCTTAAAACTCTATCTATTTTCTTAGGCATAATATTGTTATATTTATTTTTAAATATTTTCTTACCAAGCTTTCCTAACCATTCTTGAATACTTCCAAGCGGACACATATAGCTGCAAACAACGGGTCCAAAAAGAATAGCAAGTATCATAATAATTGATGTCATAACTATTGAAGATAAATGTATCTTTTTAACCATAACATCAAATTTTATCAAAGCTATAAATGTCTCTACACCTCCAAATGGGCATATTGCATGTAAAGAAGCTGATGAAATGAATGGAATTTCTTTTCCTATTTCTGATAAATAATGATTCAATGCAATAAATGCTACTACTGCAAAAAAGAATATTTGACTTATTAATCTAAGTTTTTTCTTTTTCATAATATCTCCCTCCAATATTTTATTTATATATAATATTAAATAATCACAACAAACTTAACTCCATTTTGGGTGTTTTCTACACGATAATCTCCTTTATGCAAAACTACAATTTGCTTTACTATGGCAAGTCCTAAACCAGTCCCAGTTTTCTTACCTTTCTTTTTATAAAAACTATCAAAAATAAATGGTATGTCCATTTCATCTATAGGCTCACCACTATTAATTACTTCAATTTTTAAATGATTATTCAAATTAGAAACATTTAACTCTATTTTTCCGTTAGAATGTTCAATAGCATTAGACAATAGATTTTTTACAACCTGTTCAATTCTTTGTGCATCCATATTTATACACAAATCACCCACCTGATTACTATATTTAAACTCTAATCCATTTAATTGAATATAATTCTTATACGTAGTTATAATCTTATTCAACCAAGGATTAACGAAAATTTCTTCTTTACTTATGCTAAAAAGTCCAGTTTCCATTTTAGAAAAATCCAACACATCTTTTATTAGCTTACTCATATTTTTAGTTTCATTATAAATACTCTCAATATAATGATCTCTTTCAACTTCATCTTTATAAATACCATCATAAATTAATTCTGAATAACCTTGAATAACTGATATTGGTGTTTTTAATTCATGTGCAGCTTGTGCTAAAAACTGCTTTTTAAGTTTTTCTACTGCTCTTTCTTTCTTTATTTCAGCTTCTAGTCTCTGTATATTTGATAATAATTCTTCATAAAGCAGATTCAAAGATTCATTTAATTGCCCAATTTCATCTTTTGTATTTGAAACCATTACAGATTGAACCTTTTTTGATTTCATAGACTGTGCTAATTTATTTAACTCTTTAATTGGCTTTGTAATCTTAATAGATATAAAATAGGCACTTATTATAGATATAAGCAAACTTATTAAAAGTAAATATACAAAAAAATTCATCATAATCAATACTGCATCTTCGAGTGATTGAATAGACACCTCATAAATTAGATATCCATTCTCCATTTTTACGCCAAAGATATAAATCTCCACGCCAATCTTATTTATAAAATTAGCTTCAAAAATGTCATCTTTAATATAGCTTCTAATTTCACTTTTCTTTCTAGTCATATTAGAACCGTTTATTTGACCATTATTGTCTATAAAATAGGTATCCCCACCAATTTCTATTCTTAACTGATCAAAATAATCATATATTTGGTCAAAATTATCCTCTTCAAATGCCATTTCTATTTTATTAGTATACTGCTTTATACTCTCTAGTTTTTGATTTTTGTAATACTCTGGCAAAAAATATCTGATAGCTATCCCAACAAATAAGAATAAACTTAGAGTAAAGCTTAAAAAGACAATAAATATCTTAAATGAAATTGATTTTCTCATTATTCTTTCACCATCCTATACCCAAGCCCCCTAACAGTTTCAATGCACCGATTTTTTCTGCCAAGCTTTTTTCTAAGCCTTTTTACATGTGTATCAACAGTTCTTTCATCACCAAAATAATCAAAACCCCACACAGCATCTAAAATCTTTGCTCGAGACAAGGCTATATTAATATTATCTACAAAATATAAAAGTAAACTATATTCTATGGGTGTTAAATCAATCTTCTCATCATCTATATATGCTTGCCTAAAATCCTTGTTAATTCTAATTTGATTTATAATAATTTCATTGTTTGCTGATAATACATGATTTCTCTTTAGCAGTGCTTTAATGCGAGCTACTAGCAACCTTGAGCTAAAAGGTTTTGTAATATAATCATCAGCTCCTAATTCAAAACCAAATAGTTTATCTTCTTCTTCACTTCTGGCTGTAAGCATAATGACAGGAACATCCATAGATTCTCGTATATGACGTAATATAGTCCAACCATCCTTATCTGGTAGCATAATATCAAGTACTATTAAATGATATTCTCTTTCAGCAAGCTTCTTTAATGCTTCTTCACCAGTACTTGCTTCAAATAGTACAAAGGATTCTCTTTCAAGATATTTTCTTATTATTTCTCTAATCCTGTCATTATCTTCAACTAGCAAAATTTTAATTTCATACATAAGCATTATCTCCAATACAACTTAGTGTTAAATCACAAATATAACTTATAAAAATGTACTCTGTTAAGTTAATCTTTCGTTCAATTTCCATAAAAATATCTAATACTATTATTTCTACCGACTTCAATAACATGCATTTTGTCTTTGCTATTTATTAATTACTTTCAACTCCTTTCTTATTTTTACTGATTTTATATTTTCATTTTAGTAATGTTTTGTGACAGTTATGTGACGATAATATGTAACTTTACTTAGTTTTACTATGTAAAAGCTATTTTAATTATTTATAGTTTTATTTTATTAAATACCCAATTAAATTAACTTTAGCAATTTTATTAGTTTTTAGTTTATAATAGAATATATTATCTTCTTCGAAATAAATAAACAACGAAATGTTATATAAAGGTTAAGTATTATAGAAGCAAAAGTTATGACTTTAAGGAGGAATTGCTATGTTTAATATTATTCCGTTTTTATCTTATGTTTTTGCGGTAACATTTACACCTGGTCCAAATAATATTATGTCTATGGTAAATGCAAGTAAATCTGGGTATAAAAAAACTTTCAAATTTATATTAGGCGTATTTACAGGATTCTTTATAATTATGATTCTTTGTAGTTTTTTTAATCTTATACTATTTAACGCAATGCCAAAGATTAAAATATTCATGGGTATTTTAGGAGCTGTATATATGACATACCTTGCAATAAAAATAGTGAAAAGTAAAGAGGAAGTAAGTAATAAGGATGAAAAACATATAAGTTCATTCATTACTGGTATAACAATGCAATTTGTTAATCCCAAAGTAATACTATATGGTATAACTGTAATTTCTAACTTTGTTATTCCTTATTACAAATCTAATGTTGCCATAATTCTTTTTTCTATTTTCTTAGCATTTATTGCTTTGATTTCAACTTCATGTTGGGCATTATTTGGAGCACTTTTTAATAAATTCTTATCAAAATATAGAAAACCATTTAACATAGTAATGGGATTACTGTTAATTTATAGTGCTATATCTATATCAGGTATAACTCATTTGTTTTAAGCTAGTGTTTAAATTAAGAAGATCAACCAATAAATTCTTTAGAAGTTACAGACATTTTTTGAGCACGATATTGATGCCTATATTTTTCATCTTTATATAATCAGAAAAATATAGGCATCTATAGAGTAAAAAATGTCTTGCATAGCTTCAACAAAAAAACATTAAGCCACACTTCCCTCAAACGTCATATTAAGATATTTCTTTTATTTCTTCTACGAACATTTCTATTGATTTTTTAATATCTTCATCAGACATTTTCTTTTTTGCTATTCCAAGCTTTGCATTTAATTTTGGCGATATACTCTCAACATAGTCAAATGATTTCTTTAAATCACTACTTTCACAATCTAGTACTAAAGCTAAATTTTTAAACTTATCTTTTAGTTTGATACAGTAACTATTAATAGCTGGTGGCACTTTTCCTGCCCAGACTGGTGATACTATAATTACCATATCATATTCTTCTGGTTTTTTTGTATATATAATTTGCGTCTTTTTCTTTTTTAATGCATAATAGCCACCTTTTACAAAGCCTAAAGCACCCTTCCAACTTTTGTCGTCTTTTATTTTATCTAAGTCACCATTTATTCTCTGTGCAATATCTTTAGCTAAACTCTCAGTGTAGCCTGATCTAGAAAAATAAGTAACCAGTGTTTTCATATATTCTTCCTCCTATTCTATTATTAATTAGAAGATATCATTTTTGGTATTATTTTGCAACTATCCTTATTATTTATTCTTCCAATATTTCTATACATCTAGACTTATCTACTAAATAACTATTATATTTTTTATATCTTTTATATCTTTTATTAAGATTTTACATTTATTATATTATTTCATCTACAGCTTTTTTTAAGTTATCCAGTGCAGTTTTTAATATAGCTCTAGGACATGCTATATTTAGCCTTACATACTCTAAACATTCTTCATCAAATGCTGATCCTGGATTAACACCAATACCAGCTTTTTCTACAAAGAAATCTAATAAATCTCTATCTTTTAATTTCAGTCCACTACAATTTAACCAAACCAGGTAAGTAGCCTCTGAATCAATAGGTTTTATTTGAGGTATGTTTACTTTTAAATAATCTTTTAGATAATTTAAGTTTCCTTCTAAATAAAATAATAAATCTTCAAGCCAATTTTCACCATGTGTATATGCTGCTTCTAGAGCAACCTCTCCTAGTACATTACCACCATCTAATCTATGCTTAGATAATATATCATTGAATTCATTTCTAAGCTTTTCATTTGGTATAATTATTACTGAAGTTGACAATCCTGCCAAACTAAATGTTTTACTAGGAGCTATACAAGTTATAGAATTCTGCTCTAATTCCTTGGAAAGTGAAGCTATAGGTATATGCTTGTAATCAGAATATATAATATCAGAATGTATTTCATCTGATACAATTATCATATTATTTTCTAAACACACGTCTCCAAGCTTAATAAGTTCTTCTTTTGTCCATACTCTGCCTACTGGATTGTGTGGATTACAAAGCATAAACATTTTTACTTTAGCATCTTTAAGTAGCTTTCCTGATCCACTGTTACTAGTAAAACTAACATCCTTTATTGTTATTTGTTTATGTAATTTATCTAAGTCCATATAATATTTATTGTCTTTTATGATGAGCTTATTATCTATTACAATTCTTCCATTATCTTTTATTGTTTGCTTGAATGGTGGATAAGAAGGACTTTGGACTAGAATTTTGTCTCCTATATTACTGAAAGCCTCAACAGTAACACCTAAAGCTGGTACTATACCTGGCGAAAAAGTTATCCACTCTTTCTTTATATTCCAACCATGCCTTTTCTTAACCCAACTTATTATTGATTCTAAGTATGAATCAGATCTATATGAATATCCAAATATTCCGTGCTCTACACGTTTTTTAAGTGCTCCAAGAACTTCATCTGGAGCCTTAAAATCCATATCAGCTACCCACATAGATAGAATATCTTTCCTACCAAAAAATTCTTCATTCATATCCCATTTAACACTATTAGTGTTCTTTCTATTTATAACTTCGTCAAATCCCATTAATCTACCCCCTAACAAATATATTACTTATTTCTTCTATAAATATATATTTATATCCTCTGTAAAAAACATTTTAGAATCTATTATTAAATAATCCTTCCTATTTAAAATAGTCTAAAAGATTCTATATTATCACTTTTTTATTAATACTTCTTATAATAAAAAAAGCTGTAACAAGTTTTAATCTTATCACAACTAAATGAAGTTTAAATTTATCTAATACATTGATTTTCTCTAGTACTTTATTTATTAAAACCATTGTACATTGTAGTTTCTTTATGCATCATTAATTTTTTATAATGCAATATGTATAAAAAAAAGAAGTCAGTTATACTATTAATGACCTCTATCACTTTATATACTTTATATTTATTTATTATTAACACTCTTCATGTAATCCACTAACTGATTTATTCTTTTATTATTTTCTTTGACTAATTTGTTTAACATATTAACTCGGTTTAACACTATTAATAATATAAATAATATAGTGATATTTAACATGATAATATATAAATTCATCTAATCCTTTTTTACCTCCTTTTAAACAACTTAATGTCCTAAGTAATTATAACATAATCATTTTTAAGAAACACTTAGTAATATTATCTAAATAGTTGAATTAACTAGACCTAATACTTATATTATTTTTTAAACGATAAGATTATTTAGCTTTAACCCGAATATTCAAATAATTTTGATTAATATAAGATATTTATTTTTTCATGAACATACCGGGATTAATAATCAAATATTAACCTTACTTTAGTGGCATTGGAGGATCATTATGCCTATTATATTCAAGTGCAGTAGCAGTATAATTATCCATAAATTTATCGCATAAACATCTACAGTAATATTCGAAAGTAGTTATAGTTTTAAGATTTAATTTTTTTGTTAGTTTTTTCATTTTAACACTCCTCTCTTATAAATAATAGTAGGTGTAGGTCTAGTTAATTTAAAAATTAAATTTTCACAAAATATATTATTGTAAACTTTATTATTATTTTTGTACAATTCGTGAATTTAATTTAAATACCTATATTGCAGTTATTTACTTACTTATTTATTTAGTTAATTTCAAAACAAAATCTACATATATTCCTATGTAGATTTTGTTATATTCATTAATAAAAATAATTATTTTAAAGGCATATCTGGATCATGAGAAATATTATAATTAGGTGCATAATCATCATAACCATCGAAATCTGAGACATCGCATGAACAACCACATATAGGGTTAACTGCTCCAAATGCAGTAATATTTGTATTAACTTTCTTTATTAATTTTTTCATTATTTCATCTCCTTTTTGTTAATATTATTATTAGGTCCAATGATTTAATTACATTTACTTACTTTTAATAACTTGTTTCTATGGTCTTAATAATATAGAATTCAAATCTATATATAAGGTAAATCTGGATCATTATGTTGATTGTAATTATAAGCGTAATCGCAATAACGGTCATTAACTATAATACTACACTGACACCCGCAATAAGCTGCAAACGCTTTAGTATTACTTTTATTAACTTTTTTAATAAGTTTTTTCATTCAATTAATCTCCTCTCTCAATGTTCTTCATTAGACCTAATAATATTAATTTTTCCGTTTTACTTACTAAGAGAGTTAATCCAAATCATGATAAACATTATAATTATTAGCCATATTCTTTATAAACTATCACAATCATAGCCACTGCATGAACAGCCATAATGTGGTACAAATCTAGTAAAAATAGTTACAGTAATTTCTTTAAATTTTAAAAATCAATCTTCTTTTACTGGTTTCTAATTAGGATTAAAAACTACAATAAATCAACTGTAATAAAGAAGATAATGCTTAGTATAATCTAATTAGTAGGATAAGGTTTCGTCGGACTATTATATTGATTGTATTCATCAACATGTTCACATTGCATATCTCGGTTGTAGCTACAATTACATGCACAATAATATTCAAAATCATGTAAAGTGGCAGCAACAGTTTTTTTGTTTATTCTTTTATTTATTAATTTAAGTTTATTTAGCTAACATTATTAAAATTCATTGAAAGGTTCATTATTTTTTTATACTCGTTGTATACTCTCTATCATCATAATGATCTTTTTCATCACAGTGACATATACAATAGAAATTATATGTAATCACTATATTAGTATCAACTTTTTTTTATAAGTTTTTTCATTAAATTAACCTTATCTTCATCTTTTCATCATATGTTATTATATTTGTTTTTTATTAACTTTATGAAAATTAAAAAGGTGTTGCTTAAGATACATTTTCAGACAACACCTTTTTAAATTGTATTTAGTATCTTATTTTACTTAAAAATAATTAATTAACCCAGTTATAATTACTCACCATTTTCTATTCTGTAAGCATGTTGTTTGTTTTCATAATAGCTAACATACTGATCACAGTCACATATGCAATAATATATAAATGCTGCAATTATAGAATTAGTATTTATTTTTTTCATTAATTTTTTCATTCTAATCCTCCTTTCATTGTTTATTTAGATTGTAAATTTTGATTCAATTAAAAATACATGCTATTTTTAAACTATTCAGGGATTGGTTCATTATTTTCTATCCTGTACATACGTAAGTATTCACTATAATGATCAGTATAGTATATATCGCAATTACATCTGCACTCAAATTTAAATGCAATTATTGTAGTGGTATTTATTTTTTTCATTAATTTTTTCATTCTAACCCTCCTTTCATTATTCATTTATTATTTGAATTACATATTTTATTTAATTAGATTTATCCTAGAATTATACTGCAGGCTCATTATAGTGAAGATATGTTGAAAGTGTGACGTGACGATAGTTCTCTAAGCCTGAACAATACATCTGCATGAACCTTGATAATATTCACAATCATGAGTACTTATATTAACTTTCTTTATAAGTTTTTTATTGAATTTTTCTTCCTTTTTCAATTAGTTATATATTAATAATAATGTTTTCATTTACATATTGTTTGATTGTTAAAATATTATCTTTTTATTAGTATGATTTTTGAATCATTGATTTTGTTCCATATTTTTATATATTTACTATATAAATTTAATAATGTTTTATAATGTATTATGTTCTTGTATTTTCTATATTTATGGATAATGTTTATATTCATTCATTTCAAAATAAAAATCCCCTAATTCTAAATAAATTTATTTCTTTATCTATTCAAAATTAAGGGAATATATCAAAACTTACATACAATTCTTTAATTCATATACTAAGCCAATTTTCTTACTTTTAATCTATTTTTAAATTATAGATTTGTTTATTCCATTTTAACTATTTATTAAATCTAATAAAAAAAGAGAGCTGAACGTGATATAATACTTCCAAAGTAGACAGTCTAATTAATTAAAAATAAACTATCTACTTGGAGGTATTTTTTATAGGAAGAAAACCAAAATATAATAAAGAAATTAAAATTGAAGATTATATAGCTGGAAAAGGTAGCTTTTACAGTATAGCCAAGTCAATTGGTTGTGCTACAGAGAGAGTACGTCAATGATATTTAAAATATAAAATTCATGGTTTTAAAGCCTTTGATACTAATGTATAGATAACGGTTCTATGGAAGGTTTCTTTGTTATATTAAAATCTGAAATGTTTTACGGAAAGAAGTTTAAATATCTTGAATAATTAATAGAAAAAATAGTTGAATACATTAAATTTTACAACGAAAAAAGATTTTAAAAAAGATTAGGATGCATGGCTCCTTTAGAATATCGAAACCATGCATCTATATGTGCATAATATATTAATTAGTTAATCTGTCTACTTGACATGGGTCAGTTCAAAACAACTCTCTCACTGTTTTTCACCTAAACCTTTTTTTTACGGAACGTTAATAATAGTTAATCGATTTATATGTGAGGATTATTTGGATTTTCATTATTAACAGTTTCCATATTTTCATAATAATTATATGGGTCCTGCGAATTACATCTACAAAGACATCTAGAAAATGTAGAAATAGTACTTTTGTTTATCTTTTTAATTAATTTTCTCATTACATACACCTCCTTTATAAATTTTAGTTTCTTTATTTAACTGCTTAAAATATATGAAATTTATTCACACACTTATCTATATGATTTTTTTGTTTGCAATTTTGTTCCATAATATTTAATTTTTTTTACTAAAAATATGCTAAAATATGGTTTAATAATGTATTTTGTAAATAAAAATCATAAATTTGGGTTCTCTGCTTATATTAAAAGATGCTGCCTCTAAATATGTTTTTGAGCAGCACCTATTATAAATCACATTTAATCCTGTATAATTCTCTTAAGTTTATCAGTAAAAATTAATGTTCTAATTCTATATAGAATTTAATTAGTTGCAGAACTCTAAAACTATGAGGTTATCAAAGCTAACATATATATCTATCCAATAATATAAGTAATAAATAGTGCATATTCATAAACTTAGTCAATTCATGATTATACCTATTTTAAAAATTATAGTCTATTTATTACACTTTAACTAATTATTGATACACAATAGAAAAGAAAGCTAGTTAATAGCTTTCTTTCTATCTAACATTATCCTAAATGCTCAATATATTTTTCTGCTGATACTGCTGCTATTGCTCCGTCTGATGCTGCTGTTACTACCTGTCTTAATGGTTTTACTCTGCAATCTCCTGCTGCAAATAATCCATCTACACCTGTAGCCATTCTATCATCTGTCTTTATATATCCATGGTCAAGCTCTAGTATATCTTTCAATACATTAGTTTGAGGTACGTAACCAATGAATATAAATACTCCAAATGTTCCATCTTCTTCATCAGCTTCATGAATAGATTCTTCCTTTGTTTCTCTGTTGTATAGAACGATTGACTCTACTATTCCATCGCCTTTTATTTCTTTAATTTCTGTGTTCCATTTTATCTCAATTTTCTCATTATTAAATACTTTTTCTTGTATTGACTTTGCACATGTTAGCTCTGGGTCTCTTGATAATAAATAAACTTTTCTTGCAAAGTTTGTTAAAAACATAGCTTCTTCAACTGCTGAATCACCACCGCCAACTACAAATACTTCCATATCTTCAAAGAAAGCCCCATCACATGTTGCACAATATGATACTCCTTTACCTGTGAATTCTTTTTCACCCGGAACTCCTAATAGTCTTGGTTTAGCTCCTGCTGCATAAATAACTGCTTTTGCTTTGTAAGTTTCTTTTTCACATATAACTTCTTTTATATGACCGTCTAATTTTAATTCAGTTACTGTGTCTTTTACTATATTTGATCCAAATTCTTCTGATTGTTCTACCATTCTTGCTATTAATGAAGGACCACTGGCATCTCTTACACTACCTGGAACATTAGCAACTTCTTCAGTCGTCACTATTTGTCCTCCAACCTTTGATTTTTCTATAATTACAGCATCTAATGTAGCTCTTCCGGCATATAAACCTGCTGCTAATCCTGCAGGTCCTCCACCAATAATCACAATATCATATGTTTTTTCCACAACATTCACTCCTTGTAATCTAGTCTTTTGTTATATATCCTGCTTTTGCTAAAATATCAGAAGCGTCATCAATATTTTTTACATTAACCATTACTATAGGACCGGTACATCCCATTCCAGTTTCAGCATAGATATTATTTTTCCAGATTTCTTTTACAGCATCTTCTAAATCCATGATATCTATACCTGAAATTGCTCCTGTCACAATTTCTTTTTTAGGAGGCGTTATTTCTTCTTCATCCTCTTTATTGGACTTTTTATCTTTTGTCAGTTCTTTTAAAATATCATTAAGTTTAGCTTTTTTAGCTTTTTCAAACTCTTCCTTTGATTTCTTTATAATGTCTCCTCTAGCTACTTCCCCGGCATATTTTATTGCACTCGCAATGAGAGGTGAACCTGAAGCTCTTGATATAATAAGAATATTTCTTTCATATCCATCTCCAACTCCCGGACCATAGCCATAGCCTAATGCCTCATAGCTTCCACCCGTTGTGTATGATGAAAACATTTTAATTAACAAATTTCCAGTAAGAGAATCTGTTATCATAACATCTGGTGTTCCTGCTAGCAAATCATTTCCTCTCATAACAGCTCCGCCATCTGCTCTTAGTGACTCTGTGAAATTTATGTCATATCCATTAGATTTAAGCTCTTTTAATGTTCTTTCTACTTGTCTTGCTCCATCAACATTTAATATGCCTACCGTTGGATTCTTTTTGCCCAATGCCTTAGCTACAATTATTCCATATAGACCATTTTTAACCATAGCTTCTGTTCTATGAGGAGATGAAGTACCTGTTGTTGTAGCTATAAGCATTTCCTTTCCTTTTGCAGGAGTTATTACTCTACCTACTGTAGAAACTCCTATAGGGAAGTTATAATGTAAAGTTACACATCCTTGTATTTCTCCTGAATCTAAAAGTTTTTCCATAACCTTGTGCTGCTGTTCTTCTGTATCTGCTTCATAGTTTTTTAGATTTGTGTCATTTTTAGGACCAATTAATACTACTTCTATTGAATTATCATTTTCTTGTGCAGCCATAGCTCCATTTAAAACATTTTCTGTGCCATGTTCACTTCCTAAAACAGTAACACCTATTCTGACTTTCTTTCCAAATTGACCTGTTTCAATACCATCTGCTATGTCATTAAAAACCTCAGCAATCATTTGTTTTATTTTATTATGCTCCATAATACACCTCTATTCTTCACAAAGCTTAGATGCAAATTCTCTCATAGCTTCTGCTACCATTTTCTTTAACGCTTCAGCAGGAAGTGCACCTTGAGTCTCAGTTTCACCGCTGTTAGCTTCTATTATTACAGACACTCCATCAAATAAGTTAGTCATTCTTCCTAAGAATAAACTTCCCTTTCCAACTATCATAGCTTTTTTGATGGTTCCTGCTATTATTTCATCTTTAGCAAACCCTATATATGGTACTCCTGACGGAATGTGACCTTGCGTTGGTGCCCAGCCAGCCATACCATGTTTCTTTACAAACTGTGGAAGCTCTTTTCTGTCTAATTCTTTTCTCTTAACTCCTAAAGCTCCTATCATTTTATAGTTTGCTGTAGGCACATCTCCTGCTCCAGCAGGTTTTGTTATATCTGGATTTTGCATTTCAACAGAGTACTTATCTATATCTGTTATTTTCATGTTACCTTTATCTAAAGGATTAGTTATTAAAGAAGTAATTACAGCTTGTGGTGAAGAACCTGTTCCAACTGTATGTTTACCTATTAAATCAGTTCTAATAACAGGATTTACTCCATCGTTTTTACTTACAAGAACTGCAAAACCGCCTAAAGTATCTTCAAGTATTGGCATTTCTTTTTTAACATGGTCTTTACCATTCATTCCAAGTTTAGCAGTTGCACCACCAGCAACAATAACAACATTGTCATATGTCCCTGCTTTTACAAGAGAAGCAGCCTCTATCAATGCATGTGTTGGAGCAGCACAGAAACCTCTAGTATCAGATCCCGTAGCATTATCACAACCACAAACTTCTGCTATTGCTTTAGCAAAGTTTCCTCCACCTCTTTGATTCATATCTCCACATGCTTCTTCTGAACATTCCACAACATAATCAATATTTTTTGGATCTATGTCGTTTTTTTCGAATAAATTTAACATAGATAATATACCTGATGCTTTAACAACTAAGTTTTCAAACATTACATGCGCATTTAAATTTATATCAACATCATGGGCTCTCTTAACACAACCAACTAATTTTTCATCATTATATATTGCTTCAGCATGATGTTTTTCTATTTGTTCTTTAATACTTTCTAAATCAGAACCTTCTTTAATTTTTGATACCATTTCTTCTGTAATTAATGGATGTTTATTTAGTTTTTCTTTAACTTGCTTTGTAAATTCATCTGTTAACATAACTAAATCAAACGCATCAGCAATTTTCATTAACCCTATGAATTCATCTTGAGGCATAATTTCACCATATTTACCAAACCTACTTGCATTTTCAACTTTTTTATCAAACCAAGGCATCTCATATTCTGCAAGTTTCTCTGGTGTTATTTCTCCTATATATGTCTGATTTGGAGGATAATTTACTACATCCTCATATTTTCTAAGATGTTTAGGTAATGCTTTTAAATATTCTGATTCTGGATTTACAATTTTCTCAGTTGTTTGAGTTGTACCATTATGCATAATCATGTCTGGAGTATGTACTAAAACATATCCAGCTCCTTTTATAACTGCAAAAGACATTTTTTACACCTCCATAAGATATCGGATAGACTGCATATGTACTATATGCCTATCTATCCATTTTATAGTTAATTTTTTCACATATATATGTGTGAATTAAATATTTTCCTTTCTTAATGCTTTAACTATTGATATCATAGTAAAGAACATTATAAAAACAAATGGGAAAGCTGCAACAATCGAAGCTGTTTGAAGCATTTTTAGTCCACCTGACAATAATAGCGATAAAGCAAGTAAAGACTGAATTATTCCCCAAGTAACTTTTCTTTTTAAGTCTGGATTTAAGTCTCCATTTTGTGACATCATACCAAGTACGAATGTAGCTGAATCTGCTGACGTTACAAAGAATGTACAAAGAAGTATTACAGCAACTAAAGATATAAGAGTTCCCAGTGAATATTGATCCATAACTACAAAGAACGCTGTAGACGTTTCTGCTATTGCTACTTTAGCAGTTTCGAGTCCTGTTTCTATTCCCAGTGTTCCAAAGCAAGCAAACCATATCAATGAAGCAAGTGTTGGTGCTAAAAGTACTCCTCCAACAAATTCTCTTATAGTTCTTCCTCTGGAAATACGAGCTATAAAGGTACCTACAAATGGAGCCCAAGCTATCCACCAAGCCCAATAGAATATAGTCCAAGACCCATACCATGCACCTTTACCAAATGGGTATGCATCTACAACTAAATCTTTAGCGTACATCAAAATACCTTTCCCTAATGAACTAAATATTAAAAGTGTTGGTCCAATAATTATAGATATGATTAATAATACTCCAGCAATACCAACATTTAAGTTAGATAAAAACTTAATTCCTTTGTCTAAACCTGTAATAGCTGACATCATAAATAATATAGTTACAACTACTACAATGATAATTTGAACAAGCTTGCTTTCAGGAATTCCAAACATATAGCTTAAACCACTGTTTATCTGTAAAGTACCTAAACCCAATGATGTTGCAACTCCGGCAACGGTAGCAAATATAGCTAATATATCAATCAATTTACCTATAGGTCCTTTAGCTGCTTTTTCTCCTATTAATGGTATAAATACACTACTAATGAGACCAGGTTTATTTTTTCTAAATTGCATGTATGCAAGTGCTAAAGCTAAAACACTATAATTTGCCCAAGGATGTAAACCCCAATGTAAAAACGATTTCATAATTGCAAAATCAGCTGCTGCTTGAGTACCAGGTTCTCTCATTGTACCTGCAAAGTGATTTAAAGGTTCAGCTACACCCCAAAACACAAGTCCAATTCCCATACCCGCTGAGAATAACATTGCAAACCAAGATATAAAGCTATAGTCAGGTTTTGAATCATCCGGACCAAGTTTTATTTTTCCGTATTTACTTAAAGCAATCCATACAGAAAATATAATAAACAATGACATTACTAATAGATAAAGCCATCCAAAATTACCTACTAAAAACCCAAAAGCCTTGTTCGCTGATATTTCAAAGTTTCCAGGTGCAAATAAGCCCCAAGCAACTATTATGAATACAACTGCTAAAGATATATAAAAAACAGCATTACTTTTTTTCTGTTTGACAGAATTCATATGCTATCTCCTCTCTTTTTTAGTAAACTCCTACTCGTTTATCATTAAAAGTAAAGGAATTTACGTTAAGATAAAATTTGTGTTCATTACTTAAATGAAACTCCTACTCACCTTGTTCCTAGGAGTAAGAGACTCAAACCAAATCATAGATTTGGGTTCCCTGCTTTCTAACTCTTTGCCTCAAATACCCATTTTTATATATTGTATTTTTTGTCTATCTTTATTGTTTTCTATTTCTTATATCATCAATCTGTAACTCCTACTCACTTTGTTCCTAGGAGTAAGCGACTCACACCAATCATAGATTTGGGTTCCCTGCTTTCTAACTCTTTGTCTCAAATACCCATTTTTATATATTGTATTTTTTGTCTATCTTTATTGTTTTCTATTTCTTATATCATCAATCTGTAACTCCTACTCACCTTGTTCCTAGCAGTAAGCGACTCACACCAAATCATAGATTTGGGTTCCCTGCTTTCTAACTCTTTGTCTCAAATACCCATTTTTATATATTGTATTTTTTGTCTATCTTTATTGTTTTCTATTTCTTATATCATCAATCTGTAACTCCTACTCACCTTGTTCCTAGGAGTAAGCGACTCACACCAAATCATAGATTTGGGTTCCCTGCTTAATATGGAAAGGGTGAAATATCACCCTACCATAATTAGTCATTGAATTTACAAAATTCTTCTCTTATATCAGTCATTTCTTCTATAATTTCATCAACATCCAGTACCATTTCCATCATACCAATTTGTTCTTCATAAACGTCTGGATTAACTTCGTCCTTAAATTGAGGTTCAACAACATGATATACTCTAAGCCCTAACTGGACTCCTGCTAATGGACCTGCAAAAGTAGGGTCTCCACCAGTAACTGTTTCAGCCGCTAAACCAGCTGCTTCAGCTTCTGCTGCTCCTAATAACACGATGATATTTTCATCACCATGCTTTTCAGTAAGTTCTTTAACCCTTTTTTGATTTTCCAAATCCATTGCTCCTGCGGCAGTTCAGACAAAACATTCAGTTGAAGAAAAAACTACTTCAGCTCCTGTTTCTTTAAGACATTCTTCTACAGCAGGACCAGGGATTCCATCTCTGTCACCGATTACGATGACTTTTTTACCATCATATAATCCCATGATTACTCCTCCTTTTTTTGTGTTAAAAGCTATCTATATATATTTTTTTATCATAGCTTCAATATTAGATTCTGTTGCATCATCTTTTGTTAATTCATCTATCTTTTGACCATCTTTATAAATAACTATAGTTGGTAATCCTAATACTTTTTGTTTTATAGCTAATCTTCTTGCTTTAGTTATATCTAACTTACAAAATTTCATTGAAGCTTCATATTTGCCTGCCAATTCTTCAACTGAAGGTAACAATGCTTTACATGGTTCACAACCTTCACTCCAGAAATCTACAAATACATAACCTTCAGCTTCTAATACTTCAGGTTCAAAAGTCTTTTTGTCTAATGCTAACATTTCTTCCACCTCTTTTAATATTAACCCTAGTTATTCTTATAACTTTGAATAATATGCTATAGGGTTTTAAATTTTCTATAAATAATCTGGGTTTATCTATATTTTTACTTTATAAATTGTCTGTTCTTTAACATCGTCTGTTAAAGCGTCTAAAGCAACTCCTACTCTATGATATCTTAGCT
The DNA here is from genome assembly GCF_001559865.1 of Abyssisolibacter fermentans. Lineage (NCBI taxonomy): Bacteria > Bacillati > Bacillota > Clostridia > Eubacteriales > Clostridiaceae > Abyssisolibacter > Abyssisolibacter fermentans. The sequence continues at coordinate 178,529 of NZ_LOHE01000037.1, read as the reverse complement.
TCCATTGTTCTTCCTTTGTTGTAGCTGGATCTCCTAATGGATATGGTATAGATATTGTAGGCACAATCTTATTCGCTCCAACTGTTTTAGCAACCGGAATCAAGTTAGCCATTTGAACTACAGGAATTCCAGCTCTTTCAATTTCTTTTACCATCGTTGCACCGCAACGTGTACAAGTACCTCAGGTAGATGTTAGTATAACTGCGTCAACTCCATCTTTCTTTAGATACTCAACTATTTCTTTACCCATTCTTGCTGCTTCGCCTTGAGTAGTCCCTGTACCAACAGTTGAATAGAAATACTCATGTACCTTTCCAATCTTCCCTTCTTTTTCATAAGCTTTAAGAGCATCTACAGGTACACATACATTTGGATCTGCATCAGCAGCAGCAGGGTCATAACCCGCATGGATTGTTTTAAATACTCCACCTTCTAATCTATCCATTTCTGATATATCATATCTTCCCCATCTAGTAGCAGAAGCTGATTGAATTCTGTCTGGATTGTCAACAGGCACAATACCACCAGATGTAGCTAGTGCAATATTTGCTTTTGATAAATCTAATACAGGAGCTGCAATAGGTACTCTATCTAATTTAGGTATTGGCAATTCTGTTTGAAATTCTTCACCATTTACTTTTTTAATAAGCATCTCAACAGCACGGTCAGCAGCAGTTTTTTTACTTTCAAGCCAAACTTGATGTCTAATTCCTCTTTCGTAATAACCTTCTTCCTCTGCTGTACCAAGCTTTTCACCAGCTAATATTTTATCTCCGTAAGCAGCTATTTTCTTAATATCTTTTCTCATGGCAGCTGCACTTTTACCACCTGGGAAAATAACAATATCTTTCTTAAACATTTCAACACCAGGATTTTCTTCATGCATTGAAGATATAACTGGTACATTAAATTTTTCCTTTACAGCTTTTGCGATTACACCACAAGCATTTCCATATCTACCTGCTTGAAAAGCTGGGCCAGCGAAGAATATATCAAACTCTTTATCTTCTAAGAAGCCTAATATTGTGCTAACAGCTTCTTCTTCATTTGAACCCATGAAGTTATCTCCACATATAATAGTGTGTGTAACCTCTGCATTTTTTAATCTTTTATCTAGCTCCATTGCAGGTCCAACATGACCTTCTCTTATCTCCGGTGCAAAATCAGCTTTATCCTCTCCTCCGATTTGACCAAAGAATTGGTTTAAATATAATATTGCTTTCTTCATCTTTACACCTCCTTAAAATTCCTTCATTGTCTTAGTCGACCATCCAACTACTCGGTCTCCACAGAACATTGCATTGTTTTCCATTATTATTGATCCGTCTTCTTTTACTGATGATCCTAATATTTCATCACTATCCCAACCACCTGATAAACCATCTCTAGCTAAAGCTTCAAGCTCACCAATAACTGTTTCCATAGGAGGTAATTTTATTAATTCTGATACGTTACCACAAGATACTATTGCATTTGCTTTTTCATCTAATGTAACAAGTGGCTGACTCGCACCATCTCTTCCTGTACACTCATTTGTTATACCAACAGTTTTAACTCCTGCATCTTCTAATGCTACAACACATGCAATAAAATCTGCATCTGGATTTCCATAGCCTTCTTCTGCTACAATAGCTCCATCAGCACCTAATGATTTAGCAATTTGAGCCACAAATAAAGCAGAGCGTTCCTTTTGCTCTAATGCAACATTTAAATTTGATAATATTACTCCTAAGAAATTTAATGTCTTCCCATGCTCTTGATATAATTTCTTTATTAAAGGTAAGTTTTGAAAATCATAAGTTGACCATTTTGATGAACATGGCATAAAGCTTCCTGATATAATAGCACCATCTAAAATTTCATTAGGATGCATTAATGTAGGAACTAAATGATTACAATCCCATCCATAAACTAAATCGTTATATCCTGCTTCTTCCATTTGTGATTGAGGTTGAAGTACTAAAACAACATTCTTTAATTCCTCAGCTTCTTTCAATCTCTTCGTAATAGGTGGAAGTTCATACGTTTCTACTTCATCTGGCTCTAATTCTTTTACTGAGTTACCAATATACTCAGCTAATCTCATTCCAGCCCATCTTAAAGCTTTATTTTTCTTTTGTTGTTCTCTTTTTTCAAAATCTTCATCAGTATCTGCTACTAAAACAATATTCTTAAGTTGTGAATAATAAGTATACTTAGCACCTTCACCACTCATATCAATTAGCCCATCCTGGAAACCACCCCAGTGTTGTCCTACAACAATTACACTACAACCTTTTAATGCGTGTGTCTTACCATTTCCAGCTTGTGTTAAATCACCAGTAACTCCTGGAAACAAAGGGTCACCATTTAATTTTACTCTTGGCTCTATAGCCTCTTTAACAGGTACTAAACGTACCTTATCTCCTGGATTAACTATTTTTATATCAGCCTTTGTAATATGTTCATCTTCTTTAACTACAGCTAAAGCCTCTTCTTTATTAATAGTTAATACTCCATTTTGAAACTCTGTTTTGTCACCAAAAAGAATTTCTTTAACATTAAAATTACCTATTTCTAGTTTCACAATACACACTCCCTTCTATTGTTTATAGGATTAGTTTTATATATACTAATTTGAATGAAACTCCTACTCAGTTTCTTTCTAGGAGTAAGTGATTCACGCCAAATTAAAATTTGGGTTCTCTGCTTAATAAACAAAGTCATTACTCTGATTTTGTTGGAAAACAACACAAGAATATTTTGATATTTTATGTTTATTTCTACATAGATTAAGCAATTAATAAACTATGCAATGCTAATAATATTATTTGTATTAAAAATTTTTTTAACCATTACTGATAAAATATTTAATCATGATTTATTCATACCATATGGCTTTAATAAATAGTCAATATAATATTTTTTAGTTTACGATAATCATTGTTAAAAGTCTAACATAATAAAACAAACAATAACTTTTCTATGTATAAGATGCAAACATTTGCACAGTAAAATAAAAGTAATTTTTCGTTTTATTTTTTGTTATTTTGGCAATATTTTAGTAAAATTGATTCTATTTTGATTTTGTCATGTTTATTTTGTAATCATGATTGTTAATAATTTATTTATCATGATTTTATCATAATCATGATTATGAATCAACATTTATTTTAAATTTTTTTTAATTCAACAGTTAAACAAAGCTAAACATCGAAATTTCAGGTAAAAATTATATTTATGTATTCAAATTTTAACTCCTTAATAAAAAACTAAAAACTCATCTTCTGCTTAACTTGATTTTTTATTAATTATTCTATATAATGAACCAAGTAGCTCATTTATTAAGCAAAATATTGAGACTTTTGGTATAATTATATTAATAGAAATAATTTCTACACTTGCTTGTAAAAGTATGTGTAGTAAAAATTGAAAGGTGATTATATGTCAAATAAAGAAATTCAACGTAATCGAATGATGCGATACTTCATTGATGCTGCTGCTGAAATAATAGAAAATAAAGGTGTTGACAATGTAACAATTAGAAATGTAGCTAACTTGGCTGGTTACAATAGTGCAACGCTTTATAACTACTTTGATAATTTGCATCATTTAATATCTTTAGCTTGTATCAAATTTTTAAAGGACTATGTAAAAGATCTTCCTTCATATATAGCAAAAGCTAATAACACTTATGAAAAAACTCTCTATATTTGGGAATGTTTTTGTGTTCATACATTTGAGAAACCTGAAATATTTGCTTCTATATTTATACATAGTCAACAAAGAACTATAAGCGGATATATAAAAGATTATTATGAAATCTATCCAGAAAATTTACAAGACATGTCTGAAGATATAAGAAGAATGCTTACCTATAATGATTTATATGATAGAACTTTGGTACTTCTTTTACAATGCCATAAAGATGGATATTTTAACAAAGAAGATTTAAATGATATAAGTGAATTATCATATTTTATTTACACAGGTATGCTCTTAGATATTTTATCTAATAAATATAAAGGTTCAGTTGAAGAAGCTGTACAAAAAACAATGAATTATCTTAAAAAATTATATAATTCTTTTAGAATAAACAAATAAAAACAACTCCAAATGTAGCTTTAGGAGTTGTTTTTATTTGAAATTATAGCACTACTCTTTTCTACTCAAAAACTTTTTTAATCTCATCATATAATTTCTTAACTATATCTAAATCAGTTAATCCAGTTTCCTTATCAATAGCTGAGCTATATACATGTGGTATAACTTTATCACACCCAGCATCAACACAAGTCTTAACAATGTCATATATATTTTCTACTTCTATACCACCAGTTGGTTCTATTAATGGTATACCTACTCTCACACAGGCTTTAGCTACTTCTTTTAATTCTTCTAAATGCTTTGTTCCCTTCATATGAAAGAATTTTATTGAGTTTACACCTGCATCTTTTAGCATTGATAGTGCAGTATCTACATCTACAACAGCTTCCTTTGCATCAGAGCTTAGAGGTCCAGTAGATATTTTTACTTTACCAACTTCACCAGTTGGGCTGATAAGTGCATTTACTATTGTATTTTTGCATTCCTTCCCTTTTAGAAGACCTGCTGTATAAGCTGCAGTTGTAAAAACCTGATTTACATGTCCTGGGTCTGTCTCTGATGCAATTTCTGCAGCCATTTTCCATTGGTTAGGATCTCCTGCACCTAATCCTATTGATATTACTGGTAGTTCTTCTAAAAATCTTTTTGCATATGTAACAGCCTCTTCAACTGTGTTAAAGTTCTTTGATAATATACCAATAACTACATTACCGTCTAATACCTTTGCTACGTCTTTAGCATTTTCTAAATCTTTTGCTAATAGATTTAATGCTACTTTGTCTTTATAAAAATTGAATTTTTTTATTTGCATAACTAATACCTCCAATTATTTGATGTTCTCAACAATGTTTTGAAATCTTTCTAAGATAATTTTCTCTTCTCCTTTTTGCAAGGGTCTTGGATCTACATTAATTATTCCTAAATTAGCATAGTGATTTCTTGTATAAATAGATGGGTTTCCTTTTTCTAATTCATTTATAATATAGTATGCATCAACCCCTAAAACTTTTGAATCAATTTTAATTCTCGTTCTGTATATTGCCCTTCCTGCTTCGTCTTGTGTAATTGATGCACTCAATCCTTCAATTTTATTTATTTCCTCACTTAACCATTCCATGTTTTTCTTTTGATTTTTAACAATTTTTTCATTATTTCTATTTTCATAAAGCTCTAATGCTTTTAACAATCCCATAATATTTTCTTTTCCAACCTTCATTGCTCTTCCAATGCCTTTGTATTGTAATTTACAGCATTGTATTAAATCCTTTCTACCAGAAATAAATCCCGATGTAGGTCCTTCAATAGCCTTACCACCACTGTATATTACTAAATCTACTCCTAATGTTATATATTTTCTTAAATCTTCTTCTGCTGCTGAATCTATTATTATAGGAAGATTATGTTTATGGGCAATTTCAACCATTTTTTCTATTGGTACCATCCCCTTTTGTACTGCGTGATGAGATTTTACATATAATAAAGCTGCTGTTTTATCATTTATAGCATCTTCAATATGAAAATCTTGTACCTTGTTTGCCTGTCCTATTTCGATTGGCACTCCTCCACCTAGTCTCACCATCTGTGTTAGTGAAGCTCCAAAATTTACAGCATGTCCCTTTTGCAGAATTATTTCATTTCTTAATCCATCACTAATAGGCAATTTTTCAATCACTGAAATATTATTCTTTGCTATACATGCTGCAGTTGATATAGCAATTCCTGCGGAAGCTCCAATTGTAACACAAGCATCCTCTCCCCCTGTATATCTTGAAATTATCTCACCAGCTTTATCAATTAATGAGTCTATTTTCACAAAACTCATTCCTGCTTCCTTCATATATTCTCCAACTTTATTATCAATTGTTGACACCCCTAAAGGTGTCATTTTCCCACTTGAGTTTATAACCTTAGACAATCCAATTGATTCGTATATATTCATTTTGCAAACATTCCCTTTCTTTGAGTATTATATTAACCTATTAACTTAATAAAATATCAAGACATACTATAATAATGAATCATATAGTATGTCCTTTATAAGCATAAAATGTTACACTATTTGTTTAACTTCTATACATACATATATATCGCTCCTAAAAACATTGCACCTAATACTGCACCTCCAATAATTGGCTTATCTTTCTTATGACATATTGCTGCTCCTATAACTGCACCCATTCCTGCTGCAAAATTATACTTTAAAGCCATTATAATTATTATAGGTCCAAACCATTTTCCAACGATATTTCCTGCTCCCATCATTACATCAGTTCCCATTGTATTATATCCACTTGGCATAATTTTTCTTACTACTAATATAATAATTGCTATAGTTAAACCAATACCTGCTCCTACTATCAAAGATAAAATAAAATTATCAAGAACAGTTTTATATCCTAGAGAAAGAAATAAAGCAGGCAATCCAGTTCCTACACCAGTCATTATTGAACCACCTATGTCTAGAATACCAACTAATGGTCCTTCCAATATCCTAGCTATTAAAAAACCACCAGCGAAACCTATTAATGCTGCATAATCTCCACTCTCTAATGCACCACTTAACATAACAGTTACCGATGTAGTACTAAAGCTTCCTGTATGAAACTTTAAGAAAATGTGCGTTCCTGCAAATACACCGGCACATGCTAGCATCATTAAAATGATAAATGCTTTTTCAGTCATTAAAAAATTATTTGCTCTAATTTTAAAATCATCTTTTTTATTAACGTTTTCATTAATTACACTACTTTGCATCATGTCTGTCACTCCTTTTCAATTATATATTTATCTTTCCTCTAAAGTATGCTATAGCTAAGAACATAATACTAATGAATATTATAAATGCTTTGCTTCCCTTACTATTGAAACCAGAATCTTCTACTGATTGTCCTGCAAGTATACCTAATATACAACCAGGAGTAGCATTACCCATAATATATTGAGCTAATCCTCCAAATATTGTTGCTAGAATACCTTGCCATTTTCCAGCATCCAATGCAGCAAGCCAAAAAGCAACAGGTAACACTGGCATTAAAATAAATTTTGCTGCAGGAGTAACAACTTGTTCAGCAATTTCCGCCATGCCGCTAGGTATACTGCTAGCTAGAGTATTTAAGAACGTAACTACAATTGCACCCACTATAGCACCAGCCATTAACATAAAAAACGGATTTTGAGCACTATCTTTTTTCTTAGTTTTTGATATAACAACAGCAGCAGACCAGTTTGGTACAATTCTGTGTAAAACATCTGAACTTAATGAGCCTGTTCCTACTACAGAAGCTGCTGAGCTAAAAAGTAAACCAAGACCAAATGTAAAATGTGACACTGGATCTCCGGAGCAAGCATTCATTTCTCCTAATGTTCTAAAAGCTCCCATTCCTTGCACTTCTGGTGCATGAAACATTCTAGCTGCTCCACCGGCAATACCAGCACCAGCTAATGCACCGACAATTATTGATTTGATAACCAATTCAAACATATTATTCCTCCTATTTTTTGATTATTTTATATTCCTCAGAAATTTAACTTTAACACTTACTTCCGCTGTTAATATGTATTTAGTCCTTTTCTGAGGAAGAAAAAACATAAGAAATTTTTCTATTTTTTCTTCTACTTGATAATTTTTTATAATGAATTTTTCAGGAACCATATGGACTAAGTATCCTTCCACTTTTGAATAAATGTCTTTTCTTAACTTAATGAATACATTATTAATAGCTTCTTCTACTGTTTTCCCTTCAGAATTTAATGTTATTACAATGTTTTTTTCTTCAATTAAGTTTTTATTTAATAAATCATTATTCATGTTAATCATTATCCTTTTTCTTATAAGCTTCAACTATTTTAGAACCTAGTTCTTCAACATCTAAAAAACTGAATCCTAAAACTTTATAGCCTTTTTTTATTGCTGTAATTCCACTTTCTATTGAACGTAAATCATATGTTGCCTTATACCCATATTTGTTACCTGCGGCTAAAGCTCCACCTCCTCCGCCTCCACAAAAACTTATTCCTATATCTGCATTTTCTTTATGCATAACATCACCCAGTTTCATATCTGCACCAACTCCAGGAATCACAATAGCTTTACCTCCTGCTTTTTCAACTCCTTTAGCAACTTTAAAACCTTTTCCTAGTCTGTGTCCTATTACTACCTTAATTTCTTTCATTTAACATTCCTCCTTATTTAATCTTTCTTTCATTGCTCCTAAATGTGAAGATATTAATAATATTTCATCTTTTGGAACTATGCAATTAAAATATTCATTCATAATTTCTATTATTTTTTCTCCCATTTTATATAATTCTTCCCCTAGTTCAGCAAAAAGCTCACAATCCACTTTGATATATTCTTTTTTCTTTGCTCTTTCATAAAATGTTGTAATATGAGAAACAAATACTATACCTGCAGTTTCATCAAATTCAATGCTATTAATTTTGCAAAACTCCAATATTTTAATAGAACATTGAATTATTTTATCTATTTCTTTTTCATTAATTTCGTGCATGTTTTTAACCCTTTTTTTTACTATATCTTCAATAATAGAATAATCCATTTATTATTTCCTCCTTACGTCTACCTTTTAGAACTGTTTAATGTTATTTTTATTAATAGCATATTTGATAATGAAATGTTCGAGTATATTCATTTTATTTTGGTCTGAATCTTCAACTTCAATTGTATTATTTTTTAATTCTAGCACCGCTATATCCGCAATATTTCCTTTAAATATATGGTTATCTACATCCAATATTTTTGAAGCATTCCTACTAACACATTCAAGTATTTCTTCAACACTCAACCCTAATACTAAAAACTTTGACATAGTAATTAGCAAGCTTTTTACAGGTGAATTGAAGTTTCTAGCATGAATATCTGTACTAATCGTTCTTGGTTTGAGTCCTAATTTTATAGCTGCTTTTGCAATATTAAAATTGAAACTCGCAGTACCATGACCAACATCAAATATGACACCTCTTTTATAAGCTTCTTCAACTTCTTTTAATACTTTACCATTACAATCAAACATTCCACCAGGTTTTCCATGATATATATGAGTTACTATATCTCCCTTATCAAGTATATTAAGCACATCAATAATTTTTGGTGGTTCGTTTCCAATATGAACCATTAAAGGTAATTTCATTTCTTTTGCAAACTTTTTTGCAATCATAATAGGTTTAATTCCCAGCTTTCCTACAACTGACTTACTAGCTCTAACTTTTATTCCTTTTATGTAAGCTCTATTATCATTAATTACTTTCTTGTTTAAATTCAGATCAATATTATTTAAATCAGTTAATTCACCTCCATGTTTCAAACCATATTTTGATATGTTTAAAAAACTATATACATTGGTTTTACTGTTTTTAATTACATCATCCCTAAATTTTTCAAAATTTAGTGCTCCTGCACTACCAGCATCAACAACTGTACTAATACCCATATTAACTCCTATATCATCAGCATTAATTCCAAGGCTTGTCTCATCTGGGTATACATGAGTATGCATATCAATCAAACCTGGTATAATGTACATACCACTTACATCAATTATTCTTGTTGTCTTTTCAGTTATTATGCTTTTTCCTATTTCGTGTATATATCCATTATGAATTAGTATGTCATAATCTCCATACAAATTAATTTTATGATCTATAATCTTTCCACCTTTTAGTATTACATCATACGTACACATAATTTTTCACCTCTGATATTTTCAAAATCCTAGATTAAATATCTCATAATAGCTACTGTTTCAGTATCTGGTATTTCTAAATCATAATCTTCACTAATTTTATCTAAATACGCTTTGATAATAGCATAGATTTCAGGGTTTTCTTTTTTATATTTTTGGAAATCTTTCTCTTTGTAATACTTACCTGCTTGCCACCTATAGATAGACATTACTATATGGATAACTATCCCCCACAAGCTTGAAATATCACTGTTAACTTCAATTTTCTCACTTATTTCTTTCAACATTTCTCCTATTTCCACTAATATTAAAGAGTTCATTTGAGCAAATCGTTCTGATATTTCTATCTGTTTCGTAGGTTTATTAGAATTGTTAACTAAAAAACCTGTTAAGTAGCTAAGCTCCATTTTCAGCTTTTCTTTATCCTCTCTACTTATATACTTATCTACAACATTCATTATAGATTCAAGCATATAATTTCCTTGTTGTATTTCTTTAAGCTGAATATTTGACTTTTCTTCATTGATAAAAGATTTTATTTTATTTATTTCAATATTATTTATTAAAGGGCTTACCTTTATTACTGGTTTATCTAAAGACTTAAGGTATACTGTACTTATGATTAAATCAATATCATTTAACAATGTATGTTTATCCTCAAGTTCAAACATAGATACAGTTTCTACTATATCCAATTGAGGTATACAATTTTTAATTCTCATTGCTAATATTTTTGCTGAACCTTTACCAGTAGTGCAAACTACTAACGCCTTCTTTTTTTTCTTCTGCTTAGATATTTCAATATGAGCTGCTAAGTGTAAAGCAATGTATCCTATCTCACTCTCAGGTAATTCAATATTATTCTCTACTTTAAAAACTTCTGACATCTTTCTTGCAATATCAAATGAGTCACAGTAATTAGCTTTTATTTGGTCTAAAAGTGGATTATCTGATATAATATTCAATTCATATTTTTTCAATGTTAATTTTAAGTGCGATAATAAGTCAATCTTCAATTTGTCATAGCTATACTCACTCAACAATACATATTCCTTCATTACTTTTATCATCTTGTCTACTACCTCGCTTAATTTGTCTTTTGTGTCAAATATGTTTTCTTGATACAAATACTCTAGCTTAAGATTAGATGATATAAGATGAAGAGTAATGTTTGCTATTTCGTCTTCTGGAACTGTAACACCATAAATCTCAGATAATCTTTCTCCTATTTCATCAGCTATCTGATACTCTTTATAGTCCTTAATCATATTTATCCTTTCTGGGGATAATTCAATATTTTGTCCTTTTAATAATCTGTCCATAGCTATTGCTATATGAACAAGAAGAGAAACATAAGAACTGTCTGGAATCCAAAAGTCGTTAGTTACTTTGCTTAGTTTTATTGCCTTTTTAATATCTTTAATATTAATTTGTTTTGATAAATTATTAAGCGATTCAATATTAAAAGTTGAATTTTCATTGTTTTTTGTTTTTTTATCAATATTACTAACTATTAATAACAGCTCTTGACTGCTCATATTTTCAATAAGTATATCGCCAATAAGTTTTCTAATGTTTTCTTCATTACCAATAACCCTGTAACCTATCCTTGGTTTACTTCGTAACTCAATTTCATATTTGTTTAGCTCTTGTTTAACTTCTTTCAGGTCTTTCATTATAGTAGTTCTGCTTACACCTAATTCATTAGCTAAGAACTCTGCTGTTACAGGCTCTATTGACTTAAGTAATTCAAAGAGTATATAATGAAATCTTTCAACTTTCGATAATACACTTATCTGACGATTAGTTGTAATTATTTCACTTTTTAAAATGTCTTTTTCTCTTTTCTTTAAATCCAACCATATACCTACATTTGGTCTCTTTATCAAAATAATATTTCTAGTTTTTAACCAGTATTCAATAGCTTCCAAATCATACCTAATAGTCCTAATACTTAAATTAAATTTCTTGGCTAGTTCTTTTGTTGAAATAGGATTATTTATATTAAGTAAATCTTTAATTATTAGCCTTTGCCTTTCTGTAAGTTGAATCATACACATCTTCTCCCTGAAATGTTGTAATGAGTTATCTATTTATATTTTCACTATACTATTTCCTTTTTGTTCTTGATTTATTATACCTTATGCTTATCCATATAAAAACAAGTATTCATTGCACTTGGATTGTTGCAAAAGTTTACTAATGATATGTAATCTACTTTACTTAGGTATTTCTACTCTTCTAGCATTTATATGTTTGTATAAATTACATCTTAAAGCTATAAATTCCAATAATATAAAAGTACTTTATTTAATATTGTAAGCTTTTAGACAATATGCTGCCTCATATGTGTTTCTTGGCTAATGGTATTTAGAACCCTCCCACTATAGATTACACCCATACTCGGAGCACAATTAAAAACTCCCAAAATATATATCAGGAGTTTTATTTGTTAAACTATAGTTTATAATTTTTTTTACTATTAAAATCTTTTTTAATACGATAATTATTAGTAATAGGTAATTATTTTATTTGTCCCTCAATGATTTTTTCTAATCTATCAATTTTTTCTTTTAACATGGCAATATCTGAAGCTAAACTAGACGTATCACTTGATTGACTCTCTAATAATGCTTCTTGAGCATTTACTGCAAGTAACACCTGAGAAATACCTTGTAAATAATTTCCAACAAAATTCTGTTGCTCTAATGTTAATAAATCCGCTAATACTGTCCCTACTGCTGTAGAAATTAAATTTGATATCGTTGTTATTCTATTTATTATTATCTTATTTTCCATATAAATCCCGCCAATTTTATATTCTATATATAAACTTACTATCAATACTATTCCAAATTGCTTATTTAAAATTAAATGCTATATTGCTTGAAGGACTCTTTATGCATTCGAGAATGATATCTTAGATGTAATATAGACTACGCCTGTTCGGGTAATTTAAATAAATTGAATTTTAACCTCATAGTACAAATATTATTCAAAGATATATGATTAGTCAGTGATAATAATTTATTAGCTTAGTATTATACAACATACGTATATATTGTTTTAATACCTTATATTATATATTATTCCTCATTTTAGTATATGTTATATATCTATTTATGTTTTTATTTATTTCTTAATATATTATTTGATTTTGTATTAAATAAGCTTCACAAATAAACCTCATTATATTAAACCAGAACAAGATTTTAAATTCTCTGCTTACGGACATAAATTGTTTTATGCTGCTTAGTTGTTAAATATATATTACCGAATAGATTTTTCATTTTGAGACATTACTAAAAAAATAATTTAATTTCACCCAGTAGATATTACGGCAAAAGCTAATAGCATTATTGTTATCAGAATTTTATATCTACAAATCACAAATAAATTTAAATATCATATTATTTAATATAATAATAATTTATTAAAATTTCACAATAGAAGGTGCTATTATGGGTGTTTCACGTAAATTTGTAATTAGTAAAGAATTACTAGTAAGAACTAACAATAAAAACAATCCAGTTAATAAATCTTTATATGATTTAATTAAAAAGAGGAAACAAAAAAGAAAAAATGTTATTGATAAAAATTTAGAAGAAAAAAGTGTTACGGTTATCACTTGCACCCACCGTCCTAATAAAATGAATCAAGTCTTTCAGAATTATTCTAGACAATTATATAGGAATAAAGAGTTAATTGTTGTACTCAATAAAAATTGTATGAGTTTAACCGATTGGAAAAATGAGTCTAAAAAATACAAAAACGTTCAAGTTTTTCAACTAGACGAAAGCTTGACATATGGAGAGTGTAAAAACTTTGCTATTGATAAATCAAATAATGACTTTATAACTTTCTTTGATGATGATGATTATTATGGTCCCAGCTATCTAAAAAAATCTATACCAGCTTTTACTTATACAAAAGCTGGTATAATCGGAAAAAGAGCCGCATATATTTACTTTCTTGATAAAAAAATTCTTGCTATACAACATCCTAAATTTGAAAATCGCTATGTTGACTGGGTACTTGATTCTAGTATGGTTTTTAAAAGAGAAGTATTTGATAAAATTAGATATCCTTTAAATTTTCCTCGAGGAGCAGATTGGGAGGTACAAAGAGAAGCTTACAAAAGAGGATACAAAATATATGCAACAGATAAATCTAATTATGTAGTAATAAGAGCATCAAGAAAAGACGGTCATTTATGGAAAATTACAGATGAGGAGTTATTAAAAAGATGTGCTATTGTCGGTACTGTACAAGATTTTACTAAGTATGTTAATAGCTAATGTAAAGGTATTTAAAATATTATGTGAAAGGTAAAATAAATGAATATGAAAAATCACATTATTACAAACCCTGTAAATAAAACAATACCCAATAGGAAAAAATTCAAATACAAATATACTAATCCAAAAACAAAAAAGAAAATTAAATTGCCTTTCATAACTGTTTATACATGTACCCATATGCAAAAATATATGAATAATATTTTTGAGAACTATAATAGACAAATATATAAAAATAAAGAATTAATTATAATTTTAAAAAATAATAAATTAGATGAAGCTGTTTGGAATAAAAAAGCAAGCTCATATGAAAATGTTAAAATATACAAACTTGACGAAACACTAACGCTTGGTAAATGCTTTTCTTTTGGTATTAAAAAATCTAACTATCCATATATATCAATCTTTGATCATGACGACTACTATGGCTCAAATTATTTAGCTGATTCAATAAAAATCATCAATAATAATAATGTATCTATGATAGGTAAATTTACGCATTTTGTTTACTTTGAAGAAAGTAAAATTTTAGGTTTAAGAAATCCTAATTTTGAAAATAGATATGTAAAAAAATACATTACAGGTGGATCTATCATTTTTAAAAAAAATATTTTAGAAAAGTATAATATTAAATATGAATATAACAACAATGTTGATTGTGCTATCAGCTCTGGTCTTATAAAAAATGGATTAAAAATCTATTCCGTTGATAGATTTAATTATGTATATCTTAGACGTAAAGACAAAAACAATCATGCTTGGAAAATAGATGATAGAGAGCTATTGAAAGATTGTAAAATAATAGATACTGGCAAATCATTACATGAAATAATTAAATCAAATAAAATTTTTAAACATTCTTAATTATTTAAATGTGACTTAGCGAATTAAAAAAACTCTTTAAATCCTATCCTAGAGTAATTTAAAGAGTTTTTTTAAATTTTCCAATCTATTAAACACTCAATATTGTTGATGTCAAAAGTTGGAATATTTAATTTACTCGCAACTTTTAACCTTTCTGAAAATGAATCATCAATAAATATAGAACTATTTTCTTTTATATATTTATATTTTTCATCAGTATTTTTTATATATATAATTTTTTCGAATATATTTCCAATCTTAAATTTATTTAGAATCTCTTCTATGTCTTTATCATTCCGAGTAATAAGATATATTTTTTTATTTTTATTTAAACATTGATATAAAAATCCAATGAGTAAAAAACAAACCTTACTTTCATATATTAATGTGTCATCTAAGTCTACATAAACATTTTCATAATAATAATCAATTTTATATCTTGATATAAGAGCTCTATCCATTTCAATATCATAATTGTTAGTTATTACTTTAATATCATATCCAAGTCTATCATATAAACTTAATAGAGAAAAATTAATGCCTATATTCCTGTACAATCCCATTGTTCCTGCAACTCTAGGAGCTATTTCTAATAAAGCATAGTCATTGTTTTCATTTATTTTTACTTGAAAAAACCAAACTCCTCTCATTATTAAATTCTTATTTATTTCTTGTGCCATATTATTGATTCTTTCATCAAATATTGGTGATGAATTTACACTTATACCATTTTTTATTCGTTTTCTTTCTCTAGCTCCGATAAACACTAATTTTGAGTCTCTATCAGTAAAACAATCAACTGTATACTCCTTACCAGGTAAATATTCAAGTATTAATAAAGTATTATCTAATTTTCTATAAAAACTAATTTCATCTTTTGTGTTTGCAATATACGTTCCTTTAGAACCACAGCCTATATCAGGCTTTAAAAAAACCGGAAATTTAATTATATTATCAGAATTTTTATATACTGTAGGAATATTTATAATTCCTCTAAATGCATTATAGGTTTTGCTTTTTGAACAGCAAATGCTACAAGTTTCTAAAGGCGGAGCAATAATTTCACAATTTATATTTTTTCTATTTTCAACTAATTTTAAAATAACACTATCTAGTGCTGGAAAAATATAATCAATATGTTTTTCATTAATTATTGTATTTAATTCTTTTATAAAATCACAACTGTTTATAGAAGTTGAAATTTTTATATAGTTTTTATAAACATATTTACCATGATTAGAATCTACACTTGAAGCTCCAAATATTTCAAAATGCTTAGAGTAAGATAAAGACCTATGAATTTCAAGACCTATTTCAGAACTGCAAGGAAAAACTAAAACTTTTTTTTCAATGTAATCACGCCCTTCAGACATTTTTCGATTTATTTTCAATAAAATGTGAATAGTTATTCTAAATCACATTATTTATAAGTTTACATATATTTGTAATTTCCTCTATTTTTAATTTACCATACAATGGTAGACATAAAACCCTTTTTGATATATTTTCTGTTATCTTTAGGTTTTCATTATTCTTAGCGAATAATTTCAAACTACTAAGTGCAGGATAAAAATATCTTCTAGGAAAAATATTATTTTCGTTTAACACTTTTAATGCTATCGTTAATTTATCTTCATCACTAAATAATACAGGCATATAACTGAAATTATAATTTTCTTTTCTAATCTTTTGAAACCTAATTGAGCTGTTATTATTTAATAAGTTCAGATATAATTCATATTTTTCCTTTCTATTATTCAATTCATTATCCATGTATTTTAGGTTTGCTAATCCCATTGCAGCGTGCATTTCTGACATCTTGGCATTGGTTCCAAAATCTATAATCTCTTTTTGTTCATTGAACCCAAAATTTCTTAGTGATTTTAATCTATTCATAAGTTTCTCATTCCTTGTTACACAAGCGCCACCTTCAACTGTATTAAATAACTTTGTTGCATGAAAACTAACAACAGATATATCACCATATTCTAAAATAGATTTTTCTTTATAATCTACAAACATAGCATGAGCGGCATCATAAATAATTTTTAAATTGTATTTCTTTGAAATTCTATCAATTGCTTCAATATCACATGGATTACTAAAGGTATGAACTGCTAAAATAGCTGCAGTATTTTTACTTATCCTATCTTCAATTTTACTTGGATCTATATTAAAAGTCTCTGGATCAATATCTACAAATACTGGTGAACAATTTTCCCAATTTATAGCACTAGCAGTTGCGATAAAAGTAAATGGTGTAGTTATTATTTCACCTTTTAAATGCAATGCTTTTATAGCTAATTGGATTCCCATAGTTCCATTAGAAGTTAAAACAAGATTTTTCAATCTTAGCTTTTTCTCTAATTTTTCTTCCAATTCTTGAACTAATGGACCATTGTTGGTTAATATATTGTTTTCCCATATTAATTGAAGATAACTTATATATTCATTTATTGGAGGTAAAAAAGGACGTGTTACTAATATCTTTTTATTCATAATACTCCCCTTTATTATTTCATCTATTAATCTTGCTTAATTTACTATGTCTACTAGTTGTTTAAACATTATATCCCATTCACCGTTTCAACGAGGCGGGATATATGCACACGACCTGTTAAATCTAAGCGTTACCCGCCACTTATAGAGGTGGAAGACATCTTGATCCTTGTTTATATAAAGCAAACTTATATTAATACAATTCCACTTGACTATTTTTACCTAATAAAAACTTATTTGATTGTTTACTTTTAAAACTTTTTTTTATTATAGTATCTTGAGCAACTATACTTGAATCAATGATTGTATGAATGTTTGAAATAATACATCCTTCTAAAATAATGCTGTTTTTTAACTTTGAATTTATTATATTAACATTATTACAAATAGATGAATAAGGACCTATATATGAGTTTTTTATTATAGTATTATTACCAATTATTACAGGACCTTTAATAAAGCTGTTTATTATTCTAGAATTTTCACCTATTATTATATTACCAGAAATTTCACTTTTAGCGTCAATTTCACCATTTATATAATGCATTATTCCCTTCATTAGATACTGATTTCCATAAATAACATCTTGAGGATTGCCTAAATCTTTCCAAAAACCTTCATGCATTTTATACGTTACTTTATAACCTTTTTGAATAAGCCATCTTATTGCATCAGTGATTTCATATTCTCCTCTCCATGAAGGTTTAATGTTTTCACATGCAGCAAAAATATTTTTATCAAAAATATAAATTCCTGTAATAGCTAAGTTTGAAGTTGGTATCTTTGGTTTTTCAACAACATCTACTACATAATCATTGTTTGTTTTAGCTACACCAAATCTCATAGGATTATCCACTTGCTTTAACAAAAGATTACAATTACTATTATTTAATTTGAACTCATTTATAAGCAATTTAATATCTAAATCATAAAGATTATCTCCTAAAATCATTATAAAATCATCATCTTTTATAAACTCCCTAGATGATGATACTGCGTTTGCTAGACCAATGGGCTTTTCTTGTTTTATATATTCAAGTTTTATTTTTTCAGTTTCATATTTCTTCAAACTTTCTTTAAACAGTTCCATATTATCATTGACTAATATCCCTATTTCATTTATATCAGCTTTTATTAAAGAATCTATTATATAAAATAGCAAAGGCTTATTTACTAATGGTATTAATTGTTTTGGTAATGAAAATGTTATAGGAAATAACCTAGAACCAATTCCACCACAAAGTATTAGAGCTTTCATTTTATTACCTCTCCTCTCTATATACAGTAAATCAAGAATTGTAAATTAATGTATTGATTCTTTAACCTGTCATCTACTTGAATTATTCTGTTTCATGTACAGTTTTCTATATGCTATTTCCCACCAATGCTTATTTTCAACATACCAATCTACAGTATCTTTCAAACCTTTTTCAAATTCATATTTGGGGCTCCACCCTAGATGTTTAACTATTTTTTTATTATCTATAGCATACCTTATATCGTGTCCAGGTCTATCTTCAATAAAATTTATTAGACTATAAGATTTTTTTAATATATTTAATATAAACTTTACTACTTCTAAATTACTTTTCTCATTAATTGCTCCTATATTATATATCTCTCCTACTTTACCATGATGTATAACAGCATCAACAGCTCTACAATGATCTACCACATGAATCCAATCTCTAATATTTTCCCCATTGCCATACACAGGTAGATACTCATTATTTATTGCCTTAATAATCATTAATGGAATCAATTTTTCAGGAAATTGATAGGGACCATAATTATTAGTACATCTTGTTATAACTGCTGGTAAACCAAAACTTTTATAATATGATAGAGCTAAAAAATCAGCACTAGCCTTACTAGCTGAATATGGACTGCTTGGATTTACTGGTGATTTTTCCGTAAATAAACCTTTTTCTCCTAATGATCCATAGACTTCATCAGTTGAAATTTGAATAAATTTATCTACATTATAATTTTTAGCTTCATTTAACAGCACCTGTGTACCCAAAATATTTGTTTTTACAAAAATTTGTGAATTATTAATACTTCTATCAACATGAGATTCAGCTGCAAAATTTATAATACAATTAACTCCTGTTTCCAATATTTTTTTTACAAGATTTATATCATTAATAGAACCTTTAATAAATTTATATCTATAATTATCTTCAATATTTATTAAATTGTTAACATTACCTGCATAAGTAAGATTATCTAAATTTATAATCTTATAATTTTTATATTTATTTAGAAAGTAACGTATGAAATTACTACCAATAAAACCAGCACCACCTGTAATTAAAAAATTTGTCAAAACAATCACCTGCCATCTACTGTTAACATAAAAATTGAATGTAAAATTACTTATAATATATATTATTAAATGATTTATAAATTGTTAATTACTATTTTAAAACCATTCGTTTGATTTAAAAATAGTAATACTGCCCTGCAACTTTGTTATTTTTCTTCTACAGATATGCCGCAATAGTAATTTAATAAAACCCGAATCATTTTTAGATTTAGTTAACATTTAGCATATAATTTAAAATTATAGATTGATTTCAAGATTTTTATATGTTATTATTTAAATGCACGATAAAAACTAAATATTTGAGAGCTAGGGGGGTTGGATAGGCCAGCTGAGATAAAGAACCTTTTAATTCTTTGACCCTTAACCTGATCTGGATAATACCAGCGTAGGAAAGCAAAATATATTTATTAATGATTATTAAGCATAAATCCTGTACTGGATTTGTGCTTTTTCTATTTTAAGTACAATTCTAATAGTACCCCTTCCTCTAGCTTTTCAATTTTTTCTTTATTTATGACATATGATTGGAGCCGTTAATATGATAAAACTAACTAAGCTAAAAGAAGAATGCGGAGTAATAGGTATTTATTCCACAGCTGCCGTTAATTTTAGGTCATTAATCTATACTGCTATGATGTCTCTTCAGCATAGAGGTGAAGACAGTGCAGGTGTTTCAATTAGTTCTTATGGCACCATAAAAAACTACAAATCTATTGGAAACACAAATGACTTATTTAATAAAATTAATGATCTTTCTTTAAAAGGTACCTCATGTATATCTCACGTAAGATATACTACTTTTGGAGATAATGTGATTGATAATGCTCAACCCATAAGTTCTGATGAAAATACATTGTCCATTGCTCATAATGGTAATATATATAATAGTCAACAATTGAAAAAGAAACTAATGGATAATGGCATAAAATTTAATACTACTAGTGATACTGAAGTAATTCTTAATTTATTTAAATGCAATAAACAACTTAATTTAAAAAATAGAATAATAGAATCTGTTAAAAGACTAAAAGGTGCATTTGCAATAGTTATGCTAATTAATGATAAACTTGTTGGTATAAGAGATCCATATGGAATAAGACCTCTTTTTTTAGGTAAACTTAATTCTAGCTACATACTCTCTTCTGAAACCTGTACCTTTAATGTTATAGGAGCAAACTATATACGTGAAATAAAAGCTGGTGAAATAGTTATAATTGATAATAATGATATACAATCTATAAATTATGCACATAAAAATCCAGCATTATGTGCATTTGAATACATCTATTTCTCAAGAACTGATAGTATGTTAAACAATAAAAATTTATATGAAGTAAGAGAAAATTTAGGTAAATGTCTTGCTAGTAAATATCATATTGAAGCTGATGTTGTAATAGGTGTTCCAGATTCTGGAGTACCTTCAGCTATAGGATATGCCCATGCATCAGGTATTACCTATAAATTAGGATTCACAAAAAATAATTATGTTGGTAGAACATTTATAAAACCAACTCAGCTTAAAAGACAAAAAGATTTAAATATAAAACTAAATATTATCAAAGAAGCTGTCATAGATAAAAAAGTTATAGTTGTAGATGATTCCATTGTTAGAGGCACTACAAGCAAAGCTATTGTAAGATCATTAAAAAAGGCAGGCGCAAAAGAAGTGCATTTATTAATTAGCTCTCCTAAAATAGATTACACCTGCAATTTAGGAGTAAATATTTCTACCAAAGAAGAGCTGTTGTCATACAAGAAGTGTATAAATGAAATGAAAGCCTTTTTAGATGTAAATACCTTAGGCTTTTTAGATATACATGATTTATATAAAACTTTTGAAACTAAAAGTATTTGTACAGGATGTTTTAATGGTATATATCCTAAACAATAAAATTTAAGGAGATGAATTTAATGAATTATACAACTCAAATGGATGCTGCAAAAAAAGGGATTTTAACTGAGCAAATGAAAGCTGTAGCAAAAAAAGAAAATATGGATACAGCTAAACTAATGGAGTTAGTTGCTAAGGGTAGAATAGCTATTCCTGCAAACAAAAACCATAAAAATTTAGAAGCTGAAGGAGTAGGCGAAGGATTACGCACAAAAATCAATGTAAATCTTGGAATTTCAAAAGATGCAAATGATATTGATTTAGAATTAGAAAAAGCTAAAGTAGCTATCGAGTTAAAAGCTGAATCCATAATGGATTTGAGTAATTTTGGTAAAACTAGAAAGTTTCGAAAAGAACTAATAGATATGTCTACAGCAATGATAGGTACTGTACCTGTATATGATGCTTTAGGCTTTTATGACAAAGAGTTAAAGGATATCAAAGCTTCAGAATTTCTTGATGTTGTAAAAACGCATGCTCAAGATGGAGTAGATTTTATGACTATACACGCTGGTATTAATAGAGAAACAGCTAAAACATTTAAAAGAAATCCAAGACTTATGAACATAGTATCAAGAGGCGGAGCTTTGATGTTTGCATGGATGCAGCTTAATGTAAAAGAAAATCCATTTTATGAGCATTTTGATGAGCTTTTAGATATTTGTGCTGAGTATGATGTAACTCTTAGTCTAGGAGATGCTTGCCGTCCAGGTGCAATAATGGATTCTACTGATGCTAGTCAAATTAAAGAACTTATAACTTTAGGTGAACTTACTAAAAGAGCATGGAAGAAAAATGTACAAGTTATAATTGAAGGTCCAGGACATATGGCACTTAATGAGATTGAAGGAAACATGATGCTTGAGAAAAAACTATGTCATGGAGCACCATTTTATGTTTTAGGGCCATTAGTTACTGATATAGCACCAGGTTACGATCATATTACAGGTGCAATAGGAGGAGCTATTGCCGCTGCTAATGGAGCAGATTTCTTATGCTATGTAACTCCTGCAGAGCATCTACGTCTACCATCACTTGATGACATGAAAGAAGGAATTATAGCTACAAGAATAGCTGCACATGCAGCAGACATAGCAAAAGGAATTCCTGGTGCAAGAGTGTGGGACAACAAGATGAGTTTTGCTAGACAAAAGCTTGATTGGGATACTATGTTTGAATTAGCTATAGATCCTGAAAAAGCAAAAAATTACAGATCCGAGTCAAAACCTGAAGATGAAAATTCATGCTCTATGTGTGGTAAAATGTGTGCTGTAAGAAATATAAATAAAGTTCTAAATGGTGAAGATTTAAATATTCTTAGAAATGATAAATAAACTGTATTTGTAATAATATATAAAAATAGTATTATTAAAAACTATCAAGTTGCAATTCCAAATACAATTAATGCCAAAATCTAAATTTAATATTACATCAGTATTACGATAAAAAGACCAAAATGTTTACATTAAATAACCAGTATAGTTACTAGGAGGCATGCAGGGTTTCTTTCTAAGGAACATTGGTGCGCGTGTTTTTTCCTTTCGCTTCTAATAAGAAAAAACACGTACATCACCGTGACGAGAAAGATTCCTGCATGCCTCCCACACACATAGTAAAGAGCTAAAACAAATTTATTATTGCTTATTCTACATTACTATAAAAGATAAGAATTACCTTAGAAGATGATTTTCTGTATAGAAAAATCATCTTTCTTTAATTACATTGGATAACTATAATAATTACAACTATATATACTATAATGATATAAGCCATGAATAAGATTAATTGCTTACTTCAATATTTCCCTCTAAACCGTCATATTTATTATCAAATTCAATTAATAAAGTATTAATTTCATCAATAGTCATGTTTTTAATTCCTATACCTTTATCATCTTCTGATGAATACATATTATCTCTAATTTTTATTAAATTTACTTTTAGCTCTTTTAAAAAAGTTATTTCATTATTTGAAATTACCCCATCTTCCATAAAGCTTTCACACGTACTATATTCACTATCAAACCCTTCATCTATAATTATACTGACTATATTAAATCCACTCATAAATGAATAATGTATATCATTATCAATAAAGCGTTTTGCATGATATGTAATGTAATCGAGTTCTGAAAGACTTTCTATAACTCTTTCAATATTATGCTTTTGTACTCTTTCCATATCTGAAAAACCTGAAAGAAATGTAATACAATTATTGATTTCACAATACATTTGATTAATAAAATTTCCTTTATGCTCTATATAGTTCATGTAATTAAAAACCTGCATGCAAACTGATATAAATAATGCAAAACTTAATATAATACAAATATACTTGTACCTTTTCCTAGGCTTATCATTCATTGTAATAACCTCCTGTAAAGTTTAAATTTGCTATTTAGTAATATAGTACTATTTTATATTAAAGACAAACACACATACAAGCATTAACAAAAATGATTTACCAAGGGCTATTTTTTTCTGATTAAAAGAAAAAAGATTAACTTATAATTCAAAGTTAATCTTTTTTTATTTATCATATTATTATTCATGTCTACTGCTGCAATTAAAACTACAACTGCTGCAATCTGAGCATGTATGCTTTCCAGATGCTATCTGTTTTGTTTTTCTATATATTATAAATGCAGCAAATCCTATTACAACTGCTCCTATTATAAATGTGTACATAAAATATCAACTCCCTATAAAAATATCAAACTACCTACTTGATATACCAACAATGCAACAACCCAAGCTACAAGAAATTGATATATTACTGAAAAAGCTGTCCATTTCCATGAATTTGTCTCTTTCTTGATAGTACCTATTACAGCTATGCATGGTGTATAAAGAAGCACAAATACCATGAATGCATAAGCAGCTACTTGATTAAAGGCTTCCTTTAATGTGACTGCCAAAACTCCTGCATTTCCTTCAATTGCTGCTTCTGCTACCCCTTCTCCCAATCCATATACAATAGCCATATTACTTATTACAATTTCTTTAGCTGAAATACCAGTTATTAATGACAATGTAGCTTGCCAACTTCCAAAGCCTAATGGTTTAAATATAGGTGCAATAAATTTACCTATAGAAGCTCCTATACTGTTTGTTATTTCAGTAGCTCCTGAGAAATTATATCCAAGTATAAACCAAATAATTATTGATGCTGCAAATATAACTGTACCTGCTTTAACAATATAGCCTTTCGCTTTTTCCCAAACATTTAATAATACCCCTTTTACTGAAGGTATTCTATAAGGAGGTAATTCCATAACAAAAGGAGCACTTTCTCCTTTGAACAATGTTTTTTTGAATATTAATCCTACCAATATAGCAATAATAATTCCTAATATATATAATGAAAAAATTACAATACTCTCATTTTCTTTAAAAAACACTGATGTAAATAACACATAAACAGGTAATCTCGCTCCACATGACATAAATGGATTTATTAAAATAGCTAACAATCTGTCCTTTTCATTTTCAAGTGTTCTTGTACTCATAATAGCTGGAACATTACAACCAAAGCCCATTACCATTGGTAAAAATGCTTTTCCGCTTAATCCTATCTTTCTCATGAATTTATCCATTATAAATGCAACTCTAGCCATATAACCACTTGACTCTAAAATAGATATAAAGAAAAATAGTAATGCTATATTGGGTAAAAAAGTTAAAACTCCACCTACTCCACCTATAACTCCATCAACAATTAAAGATTGTAACCAACCAGCTACATTTAAATCTTCTAAAACTGCTCTGACTGCTCCTGATATAGTTTCATTAAAGAAAATATCTATTTTATCTAAAAATATATTCCCTATATTAAATGTAACATAAAATACTAAAAACATTAATCCTGCAAAAATAGGTATTCCCAAAATTCTGTTAGTAAGTACTTTATCAATTTTATCTGAAGTTGTTAATTGCTCTAATTTAGGCCTGCTTACAGACTTAGATAGTATTTTATTTATAATAACATATCTTTCTTCTGCTAACATGGAATCAAAATCATTCTCCTCAATTACCACATCTGACGCAGCTGAAACTTCATCTATTTTTTGTTCTTTTAAAGCTTCCATTACTTTTTCATCATTTTCCAATACTTTGATAGCTATCCATCTGGAATTGTATTTATTACTCAAACTAGCATTATGTGTTTCTAATTTTTTAATCGTATTATTTATTTCATTTTCTATATTCTTGCTATAAACTATATTAGCTTTATTAATTACAGTTTTCCCTTGCATATGATTATATAAAGTTTCTTTTAAATCATCTAAACCTGTTTTTTTGGTAGCTACAATAGGTATAACAGGAACCCCCAGAGCCTTTGACAGTTTTTTTTCATCAATTTTATAACCTCTTTTTTGTGCTACATCCATCATGTTTAGAGCAACTATTACAGGTTTGTTAAGCTCTAATAACTGCATTGTTAAATATAGATTCCTTTCAATATTGGATGCATCTACAATATTTACTATAACATCAGGATTTTCATCTAATATATAATTCCTTGCTATAATTTCTTCAATTGAATATGGTGACATGCTGTATATACCTGGTAAATCCACAACTTTTACATCATCATCTTTAATTTTTAGTGTTCCTTCCTTTTTTTCTACAGTAACTCCCGGCCAATTTCCTATATGCTGTCTTGCTCCTGTCAAAGCATTAAATAGTGTTGTCTTACCACAATTAGGATTACCAGTTAAAACAATCTTCAAAGAATTCCCCTCCTTTTATTGCCGATATCGATATCCATTATCATTGTATTGTCAAAAAATTTATTCACCAATAATTTTTTCTAAGTGTTAAACTATAACCTATTACCTTTATTTCTACTGGATCTCGTAAGGATACTACTTTCTCAACTAAAGCTTTACTACCTTTAATAAGACCCATACCCATCATTCTTCTTGTAACTATACCTCATTTAAACACATTCAACCATTATTTTGTTACTTATACCTGCTCCCAAAACAACTTTCGAACCTCTTATATTTACAACTGTTGCTCCACTCATATAACCAAATAAAACTTTTATTTCAACACCATTTGTTAATCCCATATCACTTAATTTCTTTTTAAGTTTCGATCCTGAATATATAGCTTTAAGTTTAACTGTTTTACCATTTTCAACCATATTAAGTGGCATAAGTCTCACTCCTTTTTATAATCCCAGATTATTCATAGAAAATTTTGAGTAGTGAACCCAAATCTTGATTTGGTGTGAATCACTTACTCCTATGAAGGAACTGAATAGGAGATACATTAATAAGGTTCCTTCTGTTTATAAGATATCATTAAATTCTCGACATACCAACTCGGTATGCCTTCGAATTCACTGAAATCTTCTAATTCAAAACTATACAGCATATTATTCAACGTTATATGAACAATCAGGGATAAAATATAATACGAACTATCGCAATTGATAATTATTCTCAATTACATTTTAACAAATAACTTTGCTTTTGTAAAGATTTTTTTCTCATATTTTTTTCTTTTCTTCTTTTTCAAAAATATTATCCTTGAATTTATTATGAATTTTAATTAAACTTAAAAATAAATGGTTTAAAATAATCTATATATTACCCCAGATTATTCATAGAAAATTATGAGTAGTGAACCCAAATCTTGATTTTGAGCAGGGAACTAAAATCTATGATTTTATGTGAGTCGCTTACTCATATGAATAGAATGAATAGGAGATACATTAATAAGGTTCCTTCTGATTATAAGAATTCCATTAAATTCTCGACATACCAATTCGGTATGCCTTCGAATTCATTGGAATCTTCTAATTCAAAATTATACAACATACTATTCAAAGTTATATGAATAATCAGGGATTATTATGCGAAGGTGATGAAATGCAACTAAATAATCTTGAATATAAACTAATAAAAATTAATAATGTTGATTACAATAAATGTAATTATGAATCATTTACATTTCTATTTTTCCTAGAAAATAATTTTTGGGTGAAAAACAATGATTTTGTTTTCGTAGTATTGAAATATATACCAAAAAACTTGAGAAATGAATTTTTTAAATCATTATGCAATAAAAATATCAGTGCTTGCTGTATTATTTATAATGATAAAAATGACTTTTTAGATTCCTCATTAATAAATTTATTCGAGTTTTATAATGTACCATTATTTAGTATTTACAGTGAAATAACTGATGAACTATTTACAAAACATATATATAACATTATTAAAGAAAAAAACAAAGCTCAGTTTTTCAATCAACAATTAAAAAACAATCTAATTGCTCTTATGAACTCAACTCAAATAAGTAAAAAAATACTTGTTAATATATTAGGCTTTTTTTTACAAAGAGAGTGTTTTCTTTTATCTAAACAATTGAATTTGATCCATCATTCTATTTATAACATTAGTTTTTTAGAAGATAACTTATATAACAATAAAGACTGGAAGCAAAATTTATCTAATATTAACAATGATAATTGTAAACCACTTTCACCTTATAAATTTTATATAAAAGATGAAGAATTTTTATGTTTTCCCATTAATGCATATAGTAATATTTTAGGGTATTTTTGTATCAAAAATAATCACTTTCTATATGGTCAATTAGATATACCTTTTATCGCAGACATACTCCCTAATTTTACTGTATGTATGATTAATAAATATAAAAACGAACTTATTTATAATAAATCACTGAAGGAATATTTACAAAGTGTATTATATGGTTTATTTACTGAAGAATCCACTATCAAAAGAGAAACTGAATATTTTAATCTAAAATATAATTTAGATAGATATGTTTGGATATTAAAGATTGAAAATGTTAATAACTCACAAAAAATAAATGACAACCAAATGCCTATATCCATAATAAATGATATTAAAAACTATTTACAAAATTGTTTTAAAGATAATTTATTTTTAACAGAAAAAGGTCAAATTGTATCCATACACATAAAAGATGAAAAGCATAATAGAATGATGCCTGAAAAACTACAAACATTAATATATAATCTAAAACATCAATACCCACAATATGAATTTATAATTGGTATTAGCAGAGGTTACAGTGACATACCTCAATTAAAATATGCCTATCAGGACGCAATATTCAGCTTAAGGATGGGGAGAACGTATTGTCCTGATAATGATAAAATTTTCTGTTACGATGATTTATTAATATACCACTTTCTTCATCAGCAAAAAGATAATCCAATATTAGAAAGGCTTTATTTAAATACTATAAGTAAGATTAAGGCATATGATTATGAAAAACAAGAAGAATTATATTTGACTATAAATACTTTAATTAAATATAATTTTAATTTGAAGCTAACCTATGAGCAATTATATATTCATAGAAATACACTTTATAAGCGTATAAAAAAAATAGAAAAAATCATAGGTCTATCTATGAACAACGCAGAAACTAAATTATGGCTTCAGTTAGGAATAAAATTGGATCATATTTATACCATTTTAAATTAGAGATTAAATGTATATAAAAATGAGTAATCTCATGTATTTTTTATCTAAGTACATAAGATTACTCATCACATAAAAATAAAAAACTTAATTTTTATGAGCAAGCTGTTAACTCTCCATTTAATATAGTCATAACAACCTTAGCCATACTATTAATAGGATTATCATCAAATACTATTATATCAGCATCTTTTCCTACCTTAATACTACCAATTCTATCATCTAAACCTAAAATTTTGGCTGGATCAATAGTCACACTTTTTAAAACATTTATATGAGACATTCCTGCTTTAGCATATATACCTGCTGATATCATCAATAAACTTGATATTACATCAGGGTAATTACTTGCAACTGCTGTAGTTATGCCACAACCTGATAGAATCTTTCCTGAAGAATCTTTTCTATTTATTAGGTCATAACTTGATTTATCTGTTAAACACGAACCTAATATAACAGGTATGTTATATTTCTTTAACACTTCCCTCACTAAATAAGCTTCTGTTCCATAATTTATTACTACTCTTATATTAAATTCATTACCTATATTTACAGCAGCTAATATATCTTGTGCCTTATGAGCTGTGATTTTTAATGGTACCTCATTGTTAAATATGCTTTCAAAGGCATCATATTTAGCATTATATTCTAGGTAACTTATACTTTTGTTTTTCTTATTTTCTAAATAATCTCTAGCTTCAATTAATGTTCTTCTTAGTAAACTAATTATTCCCATTCTGGATAAAGGAGTTTCTTGTTTACCTTGATTCCATTTCTTTGGACTATCGCCTAATACAATATGTAAGTCTACAAAATCCTTTACAAGCATCTCTTCTAATGAACTATTTTTAGTTTTAATCGCGCAGCTTTGGCTACCGATTACATTCATTTTACCCGATGTTATAACTGCTGTTGTTACACCATTTTTTAATGCATCATTAAACCCATTATCCCATATATAAATTCCATCTTTTGTTTTCAAATCTGATAATATTAGTTCATTCTTTTCATTAATATCATCGCCTACTAGCTTCTTACCCTCTTCTATTAAGCCTATACTAGAACATGCATCTATTAAGCCTGGTATAACAATTTTTCCACTTAAATCTATTTTTTTAGCATTTTCGCAAGATATATCTTCTTCAATCTTTAGTATTTTCCCATCACTTATCAATATGTCTGTATTAATAGCTTCATCTGTTTCCATAGTGTAAACTAAACCGTTTTTTAATAATAACATGATTATTCACCTTTTCGTATAAATTGGTTAATAACTGTCCAAATTACTTATGAAAAAAATATACCATTTAATTATTTCTGGTATATTCAATTTCACCATTTATCATTGTTACACAAACCTTAGATTGTAACTCTAGAGGATTTCCATCATATATGACTATGTCAGCATCTTTGTCTTCTTTTATACTTCCTACTCTATCATCTATTTCTAGAGCTCTAGCAGGATTAATAGTTACCATTTTCAATGCTTCTATATAATCTAACCCATTTTTAACCAAAACACCTATTGAAGTCAATAAATATTTAGCATTGGCAAAAGGGTGGTCAGATATTATTGAAATGTTACAACCAACATCTGAAAGTACCTTCGCAGTCTCTATATTACCATCTTTAAGTTCAGATTTTGATTTAAACATCAATAGTGGCCCAAGTAATATCGGACAATTTTTATTTTTTAGCTGATCTACTATTTTTATCCCTTCTGTACAATGATCTAAGGTATATTTCAAGTTATATTTTTCCGCAATTCTAATACCTGTTAAAATATCATCAGCTCTATGTGCATGAATTTTTAATGGGATTTCCTTTTTTAAAACAGGCACAAAAGGTTCTAAATCATAATCCACTTTTACTTTACCTTTTTCTCTTTCATTTAAATATAAGCTAGCTTTCTGCAATGCCTCGTCTAAAACCTTAGCAGTAGACATCCTGCTTGATGGACTCTTTCCTATAGAACCATAAACATTTTTAGGATTTTCACCAAATGCAACCTTCAAAGCAGCATATTTGTTTATAACCATTTCATCTACAGAATTACCTTTTGTTTTTAGTATAGCCGCTTGACCACCTATAACATTTCCACTACCAGGTGGTGTCATAACAGTAGTTATACCAACTTCTATAGCTTCGCCAAAACAAGGGTCAAAGGGATTTATACCATCAATAGCTCTCATTGTCTGAGTTGCTGGCTCTGTACATTCATTAGCATCATTTCCATTTTGAGTATTTGTCCACATACCTATATGACTATGTGCATCAATAAATCCTGGAAAAACATTTTTACCTTCAGCATCAATAACTTTATCAACTTTATCATTAACTAGTTTTTCGCCAACGCGTTCTATTTTGTCATCTTTAACTAATATATCACCCTTAAAAAAATCGCCCTTCTCTGAATCAAATATATAACCATCTTTAATTAAAGTAAGCATATAATATCACCAATCCACTTAAATTTACTCAAGTTCTAATAAATCTGCAAATATTCCCATATAAACCTTAGCAGCATTTATTACGTCTTCAATATCTACTGTCTCATTATATGAATGTATACCTTCAGTATTAGCAGGACCATATTGGATAGTAGGTATATTAGCATATCTATAATATCTTGCATCACTTGAAGCCCATTGATATGCTGGCACTACTTTTTTACCCCATATATATTCTGCATTCTCTACAGCAGATTTTACTATATCAGAATTAACATCTGTAAAATTTGCTTCTGAATTCCAGTTGAATTTATATTCAACATCCTCAATATTTAGTTTTTTCATTATATCTTCAAATTTATCAACAACGTCTTGAATCTTAACACCAATAGGAACTCTAATATCCATAACCACTTCACAAAAATCTGCAACCATATTTGCCTTTGTACCGCCATTTATTGTACCAACATTAACTGTTACATGATCAATAACATTTTCTACTCCTTCAGCTTTCAAAGCATCTCTTGCTATACGTTTTGAATCAGCTAAGACTTGTTTTTGATTTTCGTTAAATTTACCTTCTAACTCTCTTAGTTTCTCTATATGATTCAGTATCTTTGTTGCTTTCAATATAGCATTTTCACCAACATAGTTTCCTATACTTCCATGTGCTGATTTACCATGTACTTTTAAATCAATCCACAAAGACCCTTTTTGTCCAACTTCACAATTATTATAGCTTGTAGGCTCTGCTATTAAACATGCATCTGCACCATCTGCATATCCATTTTCAACAAGCCATTTAGTTCCTTCTTTACCGCTAGTTTCTTCGTCAGGAACTACATGAAGCATTGCTTTACCTTTCATGTTTATTTTTTCTTTAGCTAAAACCTTCATAACAAACATTAATGCTCCTAAGCCTGCCTTCATATCAGATGTTCCTCTACCTAGAATAAGCTTATCTGTTATAGTTCCACAAAATGGATCAAAATCCCATTTGGATCTATCGCCAGCTGGCACAACATCACAATGTCCATTCATAACAAGAGTTTTTCCTTTTCCTTCGCCCATTGCAGCTATAACATTAGGTTTATCAGCTTTAGGTCTCACTATATCATATTTTATATCCGCTTCACCTAAATAGCTAGTTATAAAACTAACAACTTCCTCCATATCTCCTGGTGGGTTTTCACTTGGTATTTTAATTAAATTTGAAACCAAATTTAATAGTTCATCTTTATTATCGTCAACTAATTTCCATAGTTTTTCTTTTATAGCTTGATTTTTCATATTTATCACTCCAATCTATTATTTATATAATATACATGCTACCTCATGTCCATCTTTTACATCAGATAATTGTGGTACTATCTTTTTACATTCGTCTACACAATTTGGACATCTAGATGAAAATGGACAACCCGGCGGTAGATTAAGCGGACTAGGTATTTCCCCTTCTAATAATATTTTCTGCTTCTTCTCCAAAGGATTTTCAGGAGGTATAGCAGAGAACAATGCCTTTGTATATGGATGTAATGGCTTTTCATAAATATCTTCAGATTTACCTATTTCAACAATTTTTCCAAGATACATAATCGCAATTCTGTCACTAATATATTTAACCACACTTAAATCATGTGAAATAAACAAGTAGGTCAAATTAAGTCTCTTTTGTAAATCTTTAAGAAGATTTAAAACTTGAGCCTGTACTGAAACATCTAAAGCTGATACAGGTTCATCACATACTATTAATTTTGGATCTAGTGACAATGCTCTTGCAATATTAATTCTTTGTCTCTGTCCACCGCTAAACTCATGAGGATATCTTGTAGCATGATATTTGGTAAGACCAACAAGCTCTAATAACTCAATAACTTTTTCTTTTCTCTCTTTTGCAGTACCCATATTATGAATTATCATTGGTTCTTCAATGATGCTTCCAGTAGTTTTTCTAGGGTCTAAAGAAGAATAAGGGTCTTGAAAAATAATCTGTATATCCTTCCTCATTTTTTTCATTTCATTATCAGATATTTTGGTTAATGAAACATCTTTATACAAGACATTGCCAGATGTAGGTTCTATAAGCCTTATAATACTTCTTCCTAAAGTAGATTTCCCACAACCTGATTCTCCTATAATTCCTACCGTTTCACCTTCATATACTTCAAATGACACATTATTTACGGCTTTTAATCTTTTTGGGGGACCAAATAATTTATCGCTTTTTATATTAAATATTTTTGTTAAGTTTTCAACACTTAGTATAGCTTCTTTCATTATAATTCCCCCCTCTTTAATAATTGCTGGCCTACTTTTTGAAAATGACATGCTACAAAATGACCTTCTTCTATCTCTATAAGCTCAGGAACTTTATTTTTACAAATATCCTTAGCGTATGGACAACGATTATAGAAATTACATCTATCACCTGTAAGCTTTAAATCTGGTGGAGTTCCTTTAATAGCTTTTAGTGGCTCATCAGGATTATCGCTTAGCTTAGGCATAGAACCTAACAATCCCCATGTATAAGGATGTAGCGGATTTTGATATAATCTTTTTACATCTGTGTATTCTACAGTTTTGCCTGCATACATAACCATTACATCATCACACATATCCCATACAATACCTAAATTGTGCGTAATCAACATAATAGATGTACCAAGCTTATTTTGCAAATCTTTCAATAAATCTAAAACCTGTGCTTGTACTGTAACATCTAATGCAGTTGTCGGTTCATCAGCAATAATCATTTTGGGCTTACATATTATTGCCATAGCAATAATAACCCTTTGTCTCATTCCACCTGAAAACTCATGTGGATAACAATTCAATCTTTTCTCAGCTTCTGAAATTCCAACCATTTCCAAAGCTTCTAATGCCATCTTTTTTGCCTGAGCCTTCGTTACATTTTGATGAATTTTAATAACTTCCATTATTTGATGTCCTATTGTAAATACAGGATCTAAGGAAGTCATTGGGTCTTGAAAAATCATAGATATGTCTTTACCTCTTATATTTAACATATCCTTATCTTCAAGCTTCAATAAATCTCTACCTTCAAATATAATCTCTCCGTCAACTATCTTACCTATAGGTTTTGGTACTAATCTCATTATAGAAGAAGCAGTTACACTTTTACCAGAACCAGATTCTCCAACAATACCTATAGTTTTGCCTTTTTTTATACTAAAGCTTACTCCATCAACAGCTTTTGCAACTCCTGTTGACAGATAGAAATATGTTTTTAGATTATTAATTTTAATAATATCTTGCTCCATTTAATCACCTCCATGTCATTAATACTATCTTTTCATTTTAGGGTCTAAAACGTCTCTTATACCATCACCTAATAGATTAAAACCTAATACTGTTACTAAGATTGCAATACCTGAATAAGTGGCAATATGAGGTGCTGTTATCAAAGAATCTTTTCCTGCTCTAAGGATAGTTCCCCATGATGCTGTTGGAGGCTGAATTCCTAATCCCAAAAAACTAAGTGCTGCTTCTGATATTATTGAACCTGCAACATTTAATGTAGCAAAAACGATAATTGGCGAAATACTATTCGGTAAAATATGACTAAACAAAAGCCTTATATCTGATGCACCTATAGCTCTTACTGCTTGGCAGTACTCTTCTTTTTTTACTATGTGTACTTGTCCTCTAACAATACGTGCATAACTAGGTACATTGGCAATACCTATAGCTAAAATAACATTCTTTAATCCATCTCCTAAAACAGTCATAAGTACTATAGCTAATAACACAAAAGGAAATGCAAACATTCCATCCATAAGTCTCATTATTATGGTATCTACGATTCCTCCCTTGAAACCAGAGAATAATCCAAGCAGTATTCCAATAGCCCCACCAACCATCATTCCTCCAACGGCAACAATTAATGATACTCTGGAACCATAAATAATTCTACTTAATAAATCTCGTCCATATTCATCAGTTCCTAATATATGACCATCAACACCTGGTTTTGCGTAAGTATTTACAAGATCCATCTTATTAGGAGCATAAGGTGCTATCCATTGAGCTAACAAAGCCATAAGAATCATTGTTATAACAATGACTAAACCAATCATTGCAGTTTTGTTTCTTTTAAACATATTCCAAGCACTATTTGCTTTTCTTTCTTTTTTTATCATTTCTTCTTGCTTTTTCATATCTAATATATCATTGTTTACTGTCATTTATTCTCCTCCTTTTCCTGCTTCGTAAGAAACCTTTGGATTCAAATATAAATATGCAATATCTACTATTAAGTTAATTACTACGTATATTAAAGCAACAAATAATACTGTACTCTGAATAAGTGCATAATCCCTGTTACTGATTGCATCAACTATTAGTTTACCCATCCCCGGCCAACTAAATATAGTTTCAGTAAGTATTGCACCAGCAAGCAAGCTGGACATTTGTAATCCTATTACTGTTATTATTGGAGGAAGAGCATTTTTCAAAGCATGTTTCCATACAACAATTTTTTCTTTTAGTCCTTTAGATCTCAAAGCTTTTATATAATCCTGTTTAATTATTTCTAACATGCTTGATCTTGTAATTCTTGCAAAAGTAGCTGCAGGAATTGTTGCCAAACAGATACTTGGTAAAATATAATGACTTACTAAGTCCCATAATCCGTTATCAATGCTTCCCATTCCTATCGAAGGAAGCCAAGCCAATTTAACACTAAATACTAATACCATCATCAATCCTAACCAAAATATAGGCATAGAAACTCCAACTAAAGCTGCAATCATAGATATATAATCAAAAAATGAATATTGCTTGGTTGCAGATATAATTCCTACTGGAACACCTATAATAAGAGCTATAATTATTGCAACTAAACTTAGTGATAAAGTATTTGGAAATTTTTCCGTTATTAATTTAACTACTGATTCATTATAATAATAAGATTTTCCTAAGTCACCCTTAAGAATGTCTTTTAAGTACATGAAATACTGCTGAGATATACTTTTATTAAGTCCTAATTCTTCACGCAAATCATTTACAGCTTCAACTGGAGCTTGAGGTCCTAACATAACAGCTGCTGGATCACCCGGTATCATTCTTGTTATAACAAAAATGATAGTTACAACAATAAATAAAATAGGTATAATCTGCAAAAATCTTTTCAATATTGTTTTTAGCATTGTTTCACCTCCACTTGTGTTTTTGAAATTGAAAAAAAACTGGATTGTTTCAAATAGCAAATTTCAATGCCTTGAACTTCACTCATTTTGAAACAACCCATGGGAAGGCTCAAAAACATTTTGAACCGACCCCAATTTTTCCTTTCAATATGAAGCAAGCAAGCTTATTTATTTAACCAAACATTGACCTCTGAAGAAGTTAATGTTATTTGACTATCAGCTCTTAGATTAAAGCCTTGAACTCTATCAGTTAATCCATAAATAACTTTTTCATGTGAATAATTTATTCTAGAATATTCTTCTGTTATAAGCTTTAATGCTTGTTTATAATATTTTGCTCTTTCATTAGTTTCTGTAGCTTTTCCAGCTTCACCTAATAATCTATCTACCTCAGGATTATTAAATCCTTGACCATTTCCTAACGCTCCGATTTGTGAGCTGTGGAACATATAGTTTAAGAAGAAGTATGGATCTGGGTACCAAGTCCAAGACATACCGTACATTGGTGCTTTACCCTTTGATGCAATATCGCTAAAAGTACCCCATTCAACTTTTTTAATTTCAACATCAACATTGATGTTTTGTTTTAAGAAAGATTGAAGAATTGTAGCCATCTTAACTCTAGCTGGTTTATCAGCAACATATATTTGAGTTGTAAATCCATCTTCATATCCAGCTTCCTTCATAAGTTCTTTAGCTCTTTCTGGGTCATAGCTAGGAATTAGACTTTCTAAACTCTCATCATATCCCCATGATCCTGGAGGAAGTGCTAAATATCCACGCTCTGCTTCGTCAAATTTATAGATACCTTTTACCATCTGATCTATATCTATAGAACGTATTATAGCTTCACGTACTCTTTTATCTTTTGTTGGTCCTTCCATAAGGTTCATATATACATAACCTACATGTAATCCCGGAACTTCTTGTAATACTAATCCTTCAGCTGATTTAACTATTTCAACACTCTCACCTGATAAATCTGTAGCAACATCAATTTCTCCTGTTCTTAAAGCATTTGTCATCATGTTTCTATCAGATATAAATTTGAAAACAGCTCCATCTAAGTGAGGTTTTTCTCCCCAATAATTATCGCTTCTTTCTAGTACAACACTGTCATCATTATTCCACTGTACAACTTTAAAAGGTCCTGTACCTACTAAATTAAATCCAAAAGCTTCTTTCCAGCCTTCAACCTCTTCTTTAGGTACTATAACATTTCCTGAATCAGTTAGTACTGTTAAAAATGCAGAATTAGCTTCTTTTAAATAACACTTAACTTCAAAATCACTTACTACATCTACATGATCAAGCATACTTAATCTGTTCATAGCAGATTCTTTAGCAGAACGCTCTAAAGAATATTTGATATCATCAGCTTTCATTAATCTTCCATCTTGATATTTACCTTGTTGGAAATGTACATCATCTCTTAATTTAAATGTGTAAACTAATCCATCATCTGAAACATTCCACTCAGTAGCTAAATTAGGTACTAATTCACTTAAATCTTGCTTGTATTTAATTAAAGTATCAGCAACATTTGTGATAATATTTCCTTCATAAACTCCAGTATATTTAACTGGGTCAATTGATTTAGGTGTAGCTGATAAAGCTACTGTTATAGTTCCACCATCTTTAGGTTCACCCGGATTTTCATTTGCAGTTTGCTCTGAATTATTATCGCTTGGCTTGTCCTTAGGAACATCGTTAGTTTCACCACAACCAGCAAATAGTGCTAAACTCAAAACAATAACAAGCATTAAACTAATTATTCTTTTCATTATTTTTCCCCCTTATTTTTTGATATTTATTTTTACACTAATTTTAATTAGTATAATTCATTTAATATTCTTGCTATAAGTGTTCTTGGCAATATTACAGGCTTATTTGTAATATCTCTTACTATTTCTTTCATCTCTATAGAATAACCCATGCAATCCATGAAAATTATTCCTACTTCTTTATTATTAATGAACTCTTCAGAAGCTGCTTTGATTTGTTCTAAGTTCATATAAGGCGATGCTACTGTTGTAACTATATCTACTTTGTTTCTTTTCCACCTTGCAACAGTTTCTTTAACTTGATCTGTATTTG
Organism: Abyssisolibacter fermentans; assembly: GCF_001559865.1. NCBI lineage: Bacteria > Bacillati > Bacillota > Clostridia > Eubacteriales > Clostridiaceae > Abyssisolibacter > Abyssisolibacter fermentans. Next base: position 139,653 of record NZ_LOHE01000037.1, on the reverse strand, counting down.
GTACAAAGACACCTATTTTTTTAGTTCGCTGAAGCTTTGAAGTGCAAGTATGCAATAATTCTTCAGGTTTTATTAATAACACATTATGCTTAAATTCTGGAAAATGACCTGTACATAGCAGTAGAATAACATCTATACCTTCTGCTTCTAGGTTGTCTATACATTTTTGTAGTAATGAAAGTATATGACTTTCTCCTATTTTCACCTGTCTGCCATCTCTTAACCTGCTGACTAATATACTATCATTTTCATCAGGTTTAAATTTTTCTAGAACTTCATCATATGTGAAATTATCAAGCGCTCCTTTTTCATAAATAACAAATTTTTCATCCAGTATATCTAATATATCAGCTGTAAAATCAACTCTAGGAGATTGTCCAATAGTTATTATTCCAAGTTTAACTTCTTTAGCCATCAATATCATTGCCTAGTGTTTGAAATTGATTCATTTTTCCATAAAGCTTAACTAACCTTTCAAATTCATTACTATCGTAAAATTCACATCTGCCTTCTCCAAAATCTTTTGCAACCTCTAAAACAAATCTTCCAGTCATTTCTACATCAACCAAATGAGTTGCACCTGTTGCACATCCTGCTACTGGTACTTCTGTAGTTATAGCAACTCCAACTACAGGAGCATTTGTAGAAGTTGTAGGTTGTAAAATACTATTCAAATGATATACATCATTACCATAAGGAGTTATATCTTGCTGACATAATGGGAATACATATGGTAATCTACCAGTAGTTCTCATCATAATATCTAATAAAGTATCGCTAGTTTTCAATATATATCCCTCTTTAACAGTTGGAGATATTGCAAAACCTCTAGTATTTATTACCCTATTACCTTTTGTAGTATCAACTGACAAAATTACATCCATTTCATCAACTACCTCTAGCTTATTCATAACATCCATAGTCACTGGTGAATCCATAAATGGAACAGGTTTGTGATCTAATGTTGGAGCATCTGGACAAATGTGAGTAGTAATAATCACATCTCCTTTTAGTACATCTCCATTTTTCTTCATTTTTGAAAGTTTTAGAGCTACAGATAGTGCTGTTAATGCTCCATCACCGTCAGAAACAAAGCCTGTCATCTCAGGTCTAGCTCCTAAACCTCCAAGTCTACCTATTACTCCCATTGTTGGTACACTACCTCCTGAGCTTTTACCTTCTTTACCTTTAATAATAATTTTAATAAAATCAGTACTTCCTTTATCACTACCTACAGTTTCAACAATTACTTCGTCAGCTCCATTTTCTTTCAAAATTTCAGCTACCTCAGCCCCATTAGCATCTGGTTTATCTAATAGTTCATACATGTCTATTACTTGTTTTAACATTATTTTGTCAACTCCTTACGCTTTATTAGTTTATTGATTTATATTATTAAAGTGTCCTTATATAACTAGCACCATTTCGATCATTAATTTTAAAATATTCATCTCTAATATAGCTAATGATGTCGATTTATGTCTTATTTTAGGTTATTTTTAATATTAAATTATATTATATTATAAAAATTAATAATTGAAAAGTAAATTTGCAAAGTTATAAATGTTTTTTTGAATTAGTTGTGCTTAATAATAATACATGTGTCTATAATACTAAAACACTTTTAATATATTTTCAACACTTTCTATTCATTTACCTTTGTTCATTTTAACATTATTTCTTTTTATTTGTGTACTTTTTGCACACTGCGCATTCTTTAACACCTAATTATTAATATTAATTCTTTATAGTATTATTATTCAAACCATAAGATTTAAACAAAGTATATTTATACTCATTATATGTAAATTTATACTTTATGCGTTGTATTTTTATTAATTTGTTTCTAGTTGTAGGCAATCCACATCAAATAAAAATTCGGATTCTCAGCAAAAAAAAACGCTAATACGCGTTTTTTACAAATATATACCGACATTCGATTACGATTAATTGTTCTACATTTGTTTATTATAATTTTTTTTCACACATTTATAATATCATAAAATTTATTAAAAAACTTAAGATTATTTAAAGCTTTATCATCATAAGCAATTCTTTTATATTTGTTATCAATTTCTATTGCTTTTTTAAGACAATGAAAAGCTTTTTCCTTATATCTAAAATAAGCAAACACTCTACTTTTTTGATAATATGCATCAGCATATTTAGGATTTAACTTTATACATTTATCAAATGTGTTTAATGCTTCTGTAAATTCTCCTAGATAACATAGTGTATTACCCTTAGCTACATATACCCACGGTATCTCTTTATTAATTCTTAAGATTTCATTATATGCTTTCAATCTTAATTCATAATTATGTGTCATCAAATAACATTCTCCTAAATAAGAATATGCATGAGTATCTTTTGGGACAAGCTCTAGATATTTATTAAAACATAATATTGCTTTTTCATAAGCTTTACTATAAAAATAAGCTATCCCTTTGCCATAAATACTATATATCAAATCTGATTCAATTCTCAATGCCCTATCATAATAATCTATCGCTTTTTCATATTTTTTTAATCCTAAATAAGAATTCCCTAAATTATTCAATGCATAGTAATCATCTGTATCTTGCTTTAAAACTTCATCTAAATTTTCAATCGCTTTTTCAAACTCCATAATTTTATTATAAGCCCAGCCTAAGTTGTTTAATACTACAACTGTACTAGGATTTATATCTAAAGCTTTTTTAAAATATATAATAGCCTCGCTTGCTTTGTCCATTAACATCAATGTATATCCTATTTGATTTAATAACAAAACATTTTCATCATATTGGTTAAGTCTATTTTTTAAGTATATTATAGCTTTTTCATACTCTTTTGAGTCATATAATTTATTTAATTTTTTCATATCCATCAATTCATCTTTGATTTTCTTTCTACAATTATAACTTTTCAAGAACATACATATTAACATTACTATAGTAAAAGTTAAATAAAAACCCTTCATAAAATTCCTCCTCTTCGTATAATATGAAATTATTTGTAGAAGAAAACTTATAAAATCATTATAGATGGATAAATAAATATTTCTTATTACTTAGAGGTTTCTTTTAGATAGGATAACAAGCTTAATATAACAAACTTTTTATAGAACTGATTCCAATAGAAGTTTTTTTCATAGAACGGTAAATTAGACATTCTAAGTTGAGTAAAATATCAACTCAAAACATAAATATTAAATCCCTCTCATGTAAATTTTATCATAGTATTGATAAAAAATCCAGCTTTGTAAGCTGGATTTTTTTGAATAATTAGTGATATTTTTTTAGATCAATTTATTTGATTGTATATGAGTAATCGGAATTTTTTATGTTAGTATTTTCTTTTAGTTTTACTATCTATATTATATTTTTTACTATAATAACTAGATAAAACGTTCATCAACACATATAGTAAAATAATTCCCAATGGTATTAAGTAATAAATTGAAACACCCACAAAACTATATAAACTATACATGACGAGTGCTACAAAAGCAGCTGTTAATGCATATGGAATTTGTGTAGATACGTGATCAATATGATCAGCTCCAGAGAAAATTGAAGCTAATACTGTTGTATCAGATATGGGTGAACAATGATCTCCAAATATAGCCCCTGAAAATACTATACCTGCAATGGAAACAGCTGTTACAGCATCACCAGTCAATTTATATGTAAGTGGAATTGCTATAGGAGTAAGTATAGTCATAGTACCCCATGATGTTCCAGTTGAAAATGATATCAACATTCCTAAAATAAAAATAATTACTGGTATAAAACCAAATGATATAGCACCTCCTAATTTTGATACTATATAATCTGCTAATTTCATATCTCCTGTAACTCCTCCCAAAGACCATGCCAACACAAGTATAACACATGCAAGTAACATAAGTTTAAGACCATCTAAAAAAGTATCCATAGTCTCTTTTATATCCATCACTCTTAGAGCCATTAATATACCAACTAAAGTCATTGCAAAAGATCCCCAAAGCAAAGCTAGTGCTGGGTCTGAAGCTCCTAATACATCTGTCAGATTATTCCCACCAGCTCTACCTGTCCACCAAAACCCAAATAATGTAACTGCAACTAATGCTATAATAGGTGCAAAGAATGTAAATAAACTAGATTTAACATCTTTTGGTTCACCAAGTTCATAACTAACATCCATCATAGGACTGGCACCTTCATTAACTATTTTACCTGTTGTAATTGCCCGATTTTCAGCTTTAAGCATTGGACCATAATCTTTACCGCTAATAACCAACATTCCGACAAATATAACAGCAAATATACAATAAAGGTTATATGGAATACTCATAAGGTAACCTTGAAATGCTGAAACTTCAGTTATTCCAGCTACATCCATCCCTGTTTGCACCATAGATATCTGAAACGCTATCCAATCAGAAATAAAAAATGTTGCAACAGGGGCTGCTGTTGAATCTAATATATAAGATAATCTTTCTGATGAAATATTATACTCTTCACAAACATCTCTAAAAACATTTCCAACAATAGCAGCATTTACATAATCATTAAAAAAAACTATTATTCCTAACAACCATGCTCCTATACCAGCAGATTTTCTTGATTTTATTTTACTCTTTGCCCAATTTGTTAAAGCTCTACTTCCTCCAAGTTTCCATATGAACGCTACACCAGCTCCCATTAACAAATTAAATAATAAAAGCTTCGCATTCCAATCATCTGTCAATGAAAGCACAATCTTATCTAATGAATATGCTATACCACCAAATGGATTTCCTCTAGCTATTATGATCCCTCCGGCAAAGATACCTAAAAAAAGTGAAACTAGAACTCTTTTTGTTAAAAAGCTTAAAACAATTGCAACTAGTGGTGGAACAATTGCTAAAATGCCATAATCAACTTCCATATTTGCCCTCCTTAGAAGTTTTATTGTTTTACTATAAATCTATTTAGTAGTAGTTAGTATGTTATTATATTTACACACTTGTTTGATAATCTTAAGCTTCTTTTTACTGAAATTATTTCTATTATATTTGTACCCAGTTTAAAGTATAAAAATATCCCCCAATATATCCCAGGGAGTTATTTTTATAATATCTTATTTATTAAGCAACATTTTTTTAAGCTCATTTATTTCATTCTCAGTTAAACTTTCATTTTTTATGAAATCTGAAACTAATAAAATAAATGAACCATTATATATCTTTTTTACAAATAATTCTGTCTCGGATTTTTTATATTCATTTTTAGTTATTGTAGGATAATACTCTTTTTGTTTATATCCATTTAAAACTCTTAATACATTTTTCTTAACTAATCTGCTTATAAACGTATGTATTGTTTTTCTACTCCAATCACTTTGACATTTTAATCTATTGATAATTTCAGTTGAATTAAGAGGTGCTTCTTTCCATAGTATCTTCATTATTTCCAATTCTGAATTAGATATCCTATTTGACTCTTTCATAAATCCACCTTCCTACAGATGTAATCTTATATGCTGCATTTATATATTACCCCCGTAGTATATATTTGTCAACTAAAACTCTAACAAATTAAAGCATAGTTTTTGCACACTCTTCAATATTTATATCTAATTTTCTAAGTTCTTCTATTTCTAAAGGATTTAGCTTAACTACTATATCTACAATATTTTCTATATATAGTATTATTCTGTCTTCAACATATAACTGAAAATCCCAAAAAATCGTACAACCTCCATCATATAATGGTTGTTGTAACATTAATATTTTTTCTTTTATATCATCACTTAATTCACCGCTTAATACTATTTTCTCCTTTATTCTGTCTATTTCATTGATTAGCTTTAAGCTTTTTATTTCCTTCAAAAACCAATTTCCAACATTTTCATTAAACTGTAATTTAAAATAATCTGCTTTATTCAAACAGTATTCAAAAATTTGCTGCCATTTTCCTAAACTAATATTACCAATATAAAACAATTTATATTCTTGTTGTTTTGCCATTTGAAGTCCTCCATATTTACATATATCATAAAAACTACTTATGAATTTTTTATATAAATATCAATAATTTTTCTATAATAATACAATTTTACTTAATATAATACATAGTATATAGCTTATAAATAAGTAAATCAAAGGTGCATCTTGGAGTGTTTTACTTTTATTTTCTTTATTATTTTTATATGTAATATATGGTTTTTTAAAGTAGATAAAAGATAAAATGTTGTTAGTTTTTAATATAATTTTTAAAAAATAAGCAGCATATGCTGCGTTAATATTGATTCTCTATACTATCTATTTATTTTATAGCTATTTATAAGCTAAATCTACTTTTCTTCTACGGCTCTAAAAGCTTTTTTCTTCTGAATTTATAAAAATATTAAGATTACAAGCTCTTTTAGCACTCTTCAAAGAAACCTTATAGAAGTTCTAGTTACTTATTGGTTATAATTTTTTAAGCTTATATCTAGGGACAATTTTTAAGTAATCTTATAATCTATCTAATAAACATTTAGCTACACTTACTTCAAGGGTTGACCATCTATTAATATTTTTTTAAACTCTTATTACAAAAGTATAAACTTTCCTAAATATAAAAAAAGTCATAAATGCTCTGACTTTTTTTATATACTATTGATTTTTCAACTTCTATCCTAATATGACTTTTAAATCTTCATCAGGAGTTGAAATTGGTTTAATATCAAATTTATCTATTAGTATCTGTAAGACGTTTGGCGAAATAAACGCTGGTAATGTTGGTCCTAAATATATATTTTTAATCCCTAATGAAAGTAAAGTTATTAATATACATACGGCTTTTTGTTCATACCAAGAAAGAATCAAAGACAACGGTAAATCATTTACTGTACATTCAAAAGCATCTCCTAAAGCTAACGCTATCTTTATAGCTGAATATGAATCGTTGCATTGCCCTATATCAAGCAATCTTGGCAAATCACCTATACTACCAAAATCCATCTTATTAAATCTATATTTACCACATGCAAGTGTCAAAATAACAGTATCTTTAGGCGTTTTCTGTGCAAATTCTGTATAATAATTTCTTCCCGGCCTAGCTCCATCACAACCACCAATTAAAAAGAAATGCTTTATAGCCCCTGTTTTGACAGCATCTATTACTTTGTCAGCAACTCCTAAAACAGTATTATGACCAAACCCAACAAGTATTTTCTTTTCAGGCTCATCTTCTGACCATCCGCCTAATTGAAGTGCTTTTTCTATCACTGGTGTAAAATCTTTTTTATCATTTACTTCGCTTAAATGCTGTATCTCTGGATAACCAACTATACTAGTTGTGTATATTCTATCTTTATATGAATCACGTGGCTTTTGCAAACAGTTTGTTGTCATAAGGATAGCACCTGGTATACCATCAAATTCTTTTTGTTGATCTTGCCAAGCACCACCAAAATTACCTACTAAATGTTTATATTTTTTCAATTCTGGATAACCATGAGCTGGTAACATTTCACCATGAGTATATATGTTAACACCTTTTCCCTCTGTTTGCTCCAATAAATTTTTTAAATCTCTTAAATCATGTCCAGACACAACTATAAACGGTCCCTTCTTTATAGTTATTGTTACTTCTGTAGGAATTGGATTACCATAAGAAGTCGTATTCGCTTCATCTAGTAATCTCATACATTCTAAATTGACCTTACCAAATTCCATATTAATATTAAACAAATCATCAACTGTTAAATTATCATCAATAACAGCATTAAATCCCTTGAAAAAGAATTCATTTACCTCTTTAGATATAAATCCAAGAATATGAGCATGATGAGCATAAGCACCCATACCCTTCATACCATATATGAGCATTTCTCTTAAAGAACGAATATCTGGATCAAGCTCTTGATCGTACATTATTCCTGCTTTCTTTGAGTCCATAAGCATAGATTCTTTAGTTTCAGGTAACTTGTATGAAGCTTCCTGCGGAATATTTCCTTCAATATTACCAGCTAACTCTCTTAATATTTCTTTTAACTCCTGTGCTTTTTTAAGGTATATTACAAATCTTTCAGAATCAAAATTTACATTTGTCAATGTAGAAAAAGACGCATCAGCAACAAATTTACATATTTCTTCATCTATTTCATATCCTTTTTTTAGTATCTTGTCTCCATAAAAACCCATTCCTTTTAATTGATATACCAGCAAATCTTGTAACGCAGCAACTTCGGCATTCTTCCCACAATTGCCTGCTTTAGTACAACCCTTTGCACCTATTGTCTGCTCGCATTGATAACAAAACATAGAATCTATCAAAAAAACACCTCCATTAGTTATTGCAAATATAATATTATACTTCCCATAAACTTGAACATATATATATCTTTGGTTTATATTTTTTTAAAAGCTTTGTATCGCTAATCAATAGATGCAAAAGATAAAAACTTCAGGTTCTCTGCTATTAAAAAGTTCGTCTTCTTTATTATAAAGAAAACGAACTTTTATAGCTTTATAGCATATCAACATTATCAGCAATTATATGTATTTCTCCTTCATCTAATAAAATTCTATATTCAAATTGACCTATGTTTGATAAGTGTATTTCAGAGAATATACATCTTTTATTGTGATAGTTTTCTGGAATATTAACGTTTTTTATGTCACCGAAAATAATGTTAACATTATCCTTTTCATTATCTTTACTATAACTACATCCTCCATTTAACACTAAAGCTACTTCATTGTTTTTCTTTTTTACATTAGTAAGTTTAAAATCATGTATATTTTTAATAGCTAATTTTTGGACATTATTAGAAAGTTTTGATTTTATATTATTATAATGTTTGTTGTATTCCCTACATATACGTATCCATTCAAACTTAAGTTTGTATTGAAAGTTCATCATTGCAATACAAAATTCATCTGAAGGTGCACCATCATAATAAAGCTCTCCTTTATTATCAACATAGTCTAATAATCCTGGAATAAACCTAATTATATTTTCAAAGTTTTTATATATTTCATCTTTTATATCTATCCCATACTTTTGTTTATAATCAAGTGCTTCTTTCCTGCTGTCAAAAATAGCTATGCTTGTCAAACATAATTTTTTATACAAATCTCTTGTTAAAAATTTCATATTTTCCTCCATAATTGATTATAATATATTATATAATTAATGACACATATTATATTTTATCAGTTAAATTGAGATAAACAATATTATACTCATTTTATTACAAAAACTTATACTATTTATTTCTTATGTTTCATTTTGTATCCATTATTAAAGAAATGCATAATAATCAAAACTAGCTATTTCAACTTTTATCTAAATATTATATTTTTTCAGACTATTCAAAGATTTTTCTTGATACTTACAATATTATCTTATAATATATTATTGAATATAATAATATTTTTTTGGAGGGGATAACATGACAAAAGAAGTAAATATTGACTGGAGTAACCTTTCATTTAGCTACATGAAAACAGATCTTAGATATATATCAAAATGGAAGGATGGAAAATGGGATGATGGTCAGCTAGTTGAAGATAATAAACTTTCAATAAGTGAAGCTTCAACAGCTCTTCATTATGGTCAGCAATGCTTTGAAGGTTTAAAAGCATATCGTACTAAAGAAAATAAAATACAATTATTCAGACCTGATGAAAACGCAAAGCGTATGCAAAGAAGTTGCGATACATTATTAATGCCTAAGTTTCCTGTTGAAAGATTCGTTGATGCATGTAAACAAGTTGTTAAAGCTAACGAAGCTTATGTACCACCATATGGAACTGGAGCAACTTTATATCTAAGACCTTTCATGATAGGTGTTGGAGATAACGTTGGTGTTAAACCTGCTCCCGAATACATTTTCTGTTTATTCTGTGTACCAGTTGGTCCTTATTTTAAAGGTGGCATGACTCCTGTTAATTTTATCATATCAGAAAATTTTGATAGAGCTGCACCTTATGGAACTGGTGGCGTTAAAGTAGGTGGAAACTATGCAGCAAGCTTAGTAGCTCACAAAAATGCAGTTGATAAAGGTTTTGCAGACTGTATTTACTTAGATCCAAAAACTCATACAAAAATAGAAGAAGTAGGTGCTGCAAACTTCTTTGGTATAACACATGATAACAAATTTATAACTCCTATATCAGATTCCATACTTCCTAGTATAACAAAATATTCTTTATTACATATAGCTAAGGAATATTTAAATATGGAAACTATAGAAGGTGATGTATATATTGATGAAATAGATCAATTTAAAGAAGCAGGTGCTTGTGGAACAGCAGCAGTTATTACTCCAATAGGAGGAATACAGCACAAAGATAAACTCCACGTATTTTATAGCGAAACTGAAGTTGGTCCTATTACTAAGAAATTATATGATACTTTATATGGAATACAATTTGGAGATGTAAAAGCTCCTGAGGGTTGGATATTTGAAGTAGAATAGCACTGTTAATAAACCAGAGTATTGATTTACTCTGGTTTATATTATTTAGGCAGAATTTTACGATTTTATGTAATTGCTTACTCATATAAAAAAAATAAAAGCCGTTTGTATCGACAAAAACTGTTTCTTTTGTAAATAATTATATTTTTAAACTTAATGAGAATATGAAAAACTTCAGATAAATTTATACTTTATCTGAAGTAAATAATTTATATATTCTATTTTATTCCTCTAATGTTAAATTTCAAAATTATATTTCATCATTATCAGATAAGTTGTAAAATATTTTCATTACAAACATCTACATTCGGATTAAGCTTTTGCTCATAAGGTTTTATGTCTATAATAGGTGTTTGATCTAACATGTCAACTCCTTGAATTTCTAATCTATTATTTTTTATACTATTTAACTTAACTATTGAAATTCCAATTTTGTTTGGACGTTTTGGTGATCTAGTTGCAAAAACACCCTTTATCTCATCACTCCAAGGAGTTGATGTCAATAGTTTATACTCCTTTGATTTATGAAAATAAAACAGCACAACTATGTGTGAATGTTTTTCTAAACCTTTTAGTCCCTCTTTATATTCTTCTTTTATCTCTATTGTAGCTGTTTTTTTAGAAGCAAATACACTTTGTCTTGGGAGCTCTTCAATATTCTTATATGGAGAATGAATATAACCAATTAGATTGATTTCAAAATTTTTCGTGATTATCACCCTTTGCTATTTTATAATATTATTTTTATATGTTTCTTTAATTAATATTAGAATTTAATATATATTCTATCTTTTTAAATACATTATATGATTCTCTTGAAAAATTAATTTCAAACAAGCCAACGCTAATTCCAAAACTATCTTTTTGCAAATAACTATCTTTAAATAATACTTCTATTTCTTTTAGTTTTTGATATTCTGAATAAGTAAGAATATGACCTTCTTCTTTTGATATTATATCAAATATTAAATCCATCATATCATAAAGACAATCTGATATTTCTTCTATTTCCTTATCAATTGCTTTTTTCTTACGGTTATATTTATTTAATGATCTCCAAATGTCACGAGCTCCATTATGTATTTCAATTAAATAATGACATTGCTCTTTGCTTAATAAAACTTTTTCTCCTTCATTAACAATAATTTCTTCATCCAACTTAATAACTATATTTCTCAAATTACCCATTTCACTAATTATACTTCTCTCTATAGATTTTATAAAAATTTGAAAGTCTAACGTTACATACATTGCCAAAACTAATACAATAGATATTATACAAATCTTTTTTATATTTAATTTCATAATATCACCTCTTATTAATAAAATTAGACTTTCTGTAAATATAATTTGTACTATAGTAATTATATCACATATCGATATTAAACTTATAGTTAGCATTGTATAGCATTAACCTTTATTTCCTACAAAAAAAAGTTGCCTCATAATATTATAAGACAACTTTTTTGTCATGTTTAAATCTAATAAGAATTTATTCAGCTGTAACTCCGTATTCACCGCATAATGCTACTAATCCTTGTGTATATCCTGAGCCAACCGCTCTAAATTTCCACTCATTATTATGTTTATACAATTCACCTACAACTAAAGCTGTTTCCACAGAATAATCTTCAGATAAATCATATCTCATAAATTCAGATCCTGAATTTGCATCAATTATTCTAGCAAAAGCATTATCAACCATACCAAAATTTTGTCCTCTAGCTTCAGCTTCATTTATAGTTATACAGAAAGCTATTTTTTCAATAGCTGGTGGTATTTTAGTTAAATCTATTTGTACAGATTCATCGTCACCCGCTCCAGCTCCTGTTCTATTATCTCCACTTAAAACTATAGAACCTTCTGGTATCTGCTTGTTATTATAGAATACGAAATCATTTGTATCTCTAACTTTTCCGTCTGCTTTTAATGCAAATGTAAATACATCTAAATCAAAAGCCGCTTGACCATCATATTTATTAGTATCCCAACCAAGTCCTACTTTTACTACAGATAAAGGTCCATTTACTCCAACACTTGCTGCACTTTTAGCTAGTGAAACCTTCTGTCCTTTCTTTAGAGATACAACATTTGAAGGCTTCGCTGGTGCTTGTGCTGGTACTGATTGTTGGGGTTGCGCACCACCTATTCCACCACCTATACCTCCTCCTAGGCCTCCTAAACCTTGAGAAGGTTGTTGCTGTTGTTGCTGATTATTAACATTGCCAGTATTTAAACCGCCTAAACCACCACTAATACTCATTTTTATTACCTCCTGTTAAATCATTTATTAGTTATAAAACTACCAATATAGTCACTAGGGAACCATCTAATGTTTCTTTGAAAGCGTGACTTCAAGAGTTCGTTTCTTCAACACTTCTAAGTAGAGAACCAAAATCTACGATTTTGAGTGAATCACTTACTGCTAGGAACGCAGTGAATAGTGAGTTTCTTATTTATTTTAAAACGAGCTCTTGCCCAGCCGTCAAAGATTATACACATATTGAAAAAGCTATATGATAACGTATAGAGATGGTTTCCCTCACCAAAAACTACGAGCTAAACAATAAAGGTTATCTACATTTTTAAGTTTGTAATTTACAACTATTTAATTAATCAAAAAATCTACCAAGCGTTTGACCTATATTACCAAGTGGATTTGAACCATTATTTCCTTGATTATTGCCACCACCAAAAGCCTGACCTATGTTATTCATAGTATCACTCATATTGTTTCTAGAATTTTGATAAGAGCTTCCTTGACCTTGTGCTCTACCACCAGAATCAATTGAAACATCTAAGCCAGATTTCCTTTCAGATGGTTGTAATACAACTGATTGTCCCTGATTTTTAAAATTAAACATGTAAGACTCGCCAGATGTTTGACCAATTATAGTTTTCCAGTTTACATCCATTTTTAATCCTGGATCTGGACCAGTCCAACATATAATAGCGTCTGGATCAACTCTACAAGGACTTTGTAATACTATTGCATTACCTTCAGTTATAATTGCTACATGACCTATCTCTCCAGAATTATTTTGAAAATTAGTTGTAAAAAGACCTTTTTGTGATAAAACTCCTGCTCCTATAAATCTTACACCATATTTAAGATTTCCTGAAAACGCCAAAATATTCTCCGATTCTACACCAACAGATTCACCTGGTTGAAGTGGAACTATTTTTACGTTTTTACCTTCCCACGCAAATATAACTAAGCCTTGTCCTGAAACCTTCATAATTTCCATATTTTCACCAGTAAGTCTTCTTGAAACTTGATTAACTATACCTCTTACCAAGCCACCACCATTTGGATCTAATAGTACCTTTTCATATTTAAATTGTCCTTGATCAGCTACCATAGCTCCTTTTTTTGCAAATACTACACCATTACCCTGAGCAACACATGAAAATGCTGGCGTTTGATCAGTAGCACCAGTTAATTTTTCGTAAGTTTCTAATTTAAATCCCATATAAAATACCTCCCCTAACTTTAGAATAATATTATAATAATTTTATATTATTCTATATAATAATAAATTTTCAAAACAAAGAATTTAATTAAAAAATATATTTCTAAGAAACTTTCTTATTTAGAGTTACAAAATTAAAAATAATGTTTAACATTATTAATTTGCATATTAATTAATTTAATTATAATATAAATTATGTTACAAATCAACTATTTATATTTGATACGTTTTATATTCTTTTTCATAATTTCTATTCATGTTTTTTTCATATTTCTTAATATAAATCTCAGAAAATTCTTCAGCAGTAATCTTAAGCCTATTTAAAACATCCATATAATACATTAGTACATCACCCATTTCTTCAATAAATCTTTCTCTTATTATTTTGTCTTCCATTATGCTGTCTGTTCCTTTTTTCTTAATGATAGCTATAACTTCTCCTAATTCTTCTACCAAATATAACAAAAAGTCTTTACTATAACTAGGTTCCATAGGAGACCAATTTTCTTTATTTTGTTCCCAAAGCAACTGTGAAAGTTTTAACATTTCTTCGATATTTAAATTTTTATTCATTGTTCCCTCCAATTAATACTAAAAATTTTTTTATATTTGCTTTTTAATATAAGTAAATTTAATGATTTTCAACAGGTTTCTCGCCATATTATATATAAATTCTACCTAATTGTTTATAAAACCTTTTAATATACTCATAATCTGTTCTTTCATGACAACAATATTCTATTATTTTCGTTAAAGATTTTGTATAAATAATATTACATGAACTTATGGTTTAATGTAGGAATACCTTTAGATTTTGTAGACAAAGTAATGGATATGTTATTAAGTGGAGTGGCAACTGGTGGAAGTATGATTCTAGATGATGGATTATAGAATTTTTTATTTAAGTCAAACGCAAAAAAAAATAGATTCCTACTCAGCCTTCGTATGAGTAAGCGATTCATACCAAATCGCATAAGGTGTGAATCGCTTGAAATAAAGATTTTAACTCCTTATTTAAATAGAAGGTTATAACTATTGCTGCTAACCTATATTTTATAAGCTTATTAATTAAAATTTATACTCAAAACATAATCTAATCCTTCAGTTTTCATATTATCTCTTGAGATTATTTCTGGTTTAAATCCTTGTTCTTTAGAACCTTTAATTATATGTCTTATTGCTATTCCCATATCTATTTTATTTAGTTGATGCAAAGAACTATTAGTTATTGTATTTCCTTTTTTCATATAGATATGCCAAGTATTATTATCTACATGAATCCTCCAAGGCTGTGAATTTAATGACGATGGAGCCATCTTAACTATATCCATAATTGTCATAAGCTCCTTTTTAATCTCACCTTTAAATACAATATCGTCCTTATGTAATCTCTTTTTAATTTTACTTACTTCATTATCATCAGGATATCCAAAAGCTATCAATATGACAAATTCATATCCATCTTTAAAATTTACTTCTTTGTAAAGCTTATCATAACTTACTGGGCTCCCAACCCAACAAGTACCTATTCCTAATTTGGTAAATTCTAATATGATTTCTTCTCCAATATATCCAATATTATATAGGTATCCTTCCTTTTTTTGTGAAGATAGGACTAAATAATATGGTGCTTTAACTTCGCCAATAAAATCTGTTACCATTCTATAAGAACTCATAATATTATCAGTACTATCAATTAATTTTATATCAACACCAATATTATCATAAAGCTTACAAGTATTGTTAATTAGATCATATACTTTTCCATAGTGTTCTATTTCTAAAGGTACAAAGCTATACGATCTAACAGAATGCCTTTCTTTATAAACATTCATTAAATTTCCTCCTACATTTTATTAATAAATTATTACTGCCCTAAACTCTTGCTAATACAATAAGATTACCAATACAGTTACTAAAGTGCTTTCAGATATTTCATCAAAAGCTTCCCTTATGTACATATAGCATAGTAGCTCAGATATGTATCCTTTATTAAATAGTTTAAATAGTTATATATCTAATTCATTCAAAATATCTCTAAGTTTTACCAAATCCTCTTTTGATAATGTAATACCTTTACCCATTTTCTCATGATTCTTTGACCAATCTCTTAAATCATATTTTGGACTTCTTCCATTCCAGCTTATTAAATTCAACTCTTTTGTCCAACCACTGCTAGATTCAGATAATACACCCATCTCTTTAATTATTTCATATTTAAATTCAGCCATAAAATTTACCTCCTAATATAATATTTCATTATTTAGTTGCAAAACACTAAACTACTGACCAAGTTTCCCAAAAACAGTTGTAAAATATACCAATATAGTTACTAGGAAACCGTCAAAGATTATGAGATGGTTCCCCTCACACAAAACTTATAAGCTAAACAATTAATCTCATCTACACATTATATTTTAATTTTTGTTTTACAACTATCTATAATATTTCACATATTTTTTAACATTCACTATTTATAAATTTGTATAGAATAAATATCTTCAAGCTTTTCGCTCAAAAATTTATATGAATCAGCTACGCCAATATTATAAAACTCAGGTGCTAATTCCTCTATAAAAAAATCTAAGATAAAACCAGCTGCTAAATCTCCTAAATCTTCATCTCTTTCTTCTGAAAAATAATATTTAATAGATTTGATCATATCTTCTCGTTTATCTTTATTAACTTTAAATCTATCCTTCATTTTACCACCTCACCATATAATAATACATTATATTTATCTATAGTCGTAGCCTTTTTCCATAAGTAACTTAAAGTTAATTTTATCATACTTTATTACATACTGTAAATATTTGTTTACACATAAAATGATGTAATAAATTTAATTTCATTGCCACATTTTTATAACAAATAAAAACCACAGATGTATAATCTGTGGCTAATAATATATCTCTTGTAATTTGCTTTCCTCAGCTTCTCTAAGGCTTCATTATTATTAGATGTTATATTACCTATTATATATATTTTATCTTTTGATGTATTCATACTATTAAAATGAAAACAAACCCATTATTAAGTATTTTAAATCCACTCCTCTATATGGTCTGTTCCATCAAGATGACAGTATATACTATAAATAAATTTATTTTTCTTATGTATTTATTGATACATTATTACATTACTATATTTTCCTTTGAATATCAATTTTTCGTGTATTGATTACAAAATCTTAATAGCATGTACTTTTTTACTATTTAATTACTATTTTAGTGTTTTACGATAGTTGCAATTTATAATATTTACTTCTGCTTGCTTTATTTCATTTTTTATTGTTAGCTATATATATGTATTATCCTATATTTGATAGAGTTTTAATTTTTTATATGCAATAAATAAATATTGACATATAACTCAGTATGTTGTAAATTTATATTAACTAATCAATTGTAAAGGAGGCAACTTATGACAAAACCAGATTTTACTACTGAAGATTTAAATATAAAAAAAATATTTAGTTCATTTAAATACTGGCCCAGAATTTTAAAACTTCTTTGGAAGTGTAATTATAAATATCTTATAATAATATTACTACTCAGTATATTAATTGGTATAATGCCTGTAATTAATATTGATGCAACTAGAAATTTAATAAATGTTGTTCAAAAAAATGGTAACAATCAAAATGAAGTAATTGATGCTTTTATTTTTTTGATTATCATTTCTGTCTTAACGAATTTGATTTCTTTGGCAAAAAACTATTTTGAAGGATTATTTCAAAATATAATGACTTATGATATTAAAAGTAAAATTATTGACAAAGCAAAAAAATTGTCACTAGCTGATTTTGAAAATCCTGAAGTTTATGATAAATTACAACGGGCTCAAAATGAAGCAGGATATAGACCTTTTTCAGCATTTACATCAATATTAACAATAATAAGTGGTATTATAACTCTTATTTCATCTGCAACACTTATATTTATATGGAAATGGTGGGCAGCACTTATTCTTATAATAGTTCCTTCATTTTCTACTATCAGTTTATTAAAGCAAGGTCAAAGAGAGTTTTTAATGCATTGGAAGAGAGCACCAAAACACAGGAAATCTTGGTATTTAGAATATTTACTCACTAGAGATACAACTATTAAAGAAATAAAACTATATAACTTAGGAGAGTACCTTGTTAAAAAATATAAAATCTTTTTTAAGAATTTTTATAAAGAAGATAAAAGACTAGCAAAAAAACGATTTTCATTAACTCTTATTTTTAATTTAATCAATGAACTTGCTGTAAGTTTAATTATTGGGCTTATAATTTATAGTACTTTCATAGGTAAACTTTTTATAGGTGATTTATATGCATTTTTAAGTAGCACAAAATTAGTACAAACTAACTCTCAATCAGTTTTAAATACTATGTTCCGTATGTATCAAAGCAATCTATACATAAAACAATTATTTGACTTTTTTGATTTACCAATAAAAGATACTAACAAATTATCTTCAAATGAATTATTAGATGAAGTAAAAGAAATAGAATTTAGAAATGTTTCTTTTAAATATCCTAGTAAAGATGTGTATGTTTTGAGAAATTTGAACTTTAAATTATTTGCTGGAGAAAAAATAGCGATAGTCGGTGAAAATGGTTCAGGTAAAACTACTTTTATAAAGCTATTAAGTAGATTGTATGACTCATATGAAGGAGAAATATTAATAAACGGAATATCTATTAAAAAATTTAATTTAAATTATATTAGAAGTAAGATGTCTATAGTATTACAGGATTTTGTTAAATACGAGATGACTGCTAGAGAAAATATTGGTTTTGGAGATCTAAAGTCATTAGATAATGATAAAGAAATATTGAATTCTGCTAAACGTTCTGGAATAGATGAATTTATTACAAAGCTACCTAAATCAATAGACAGCCAATTAGGTGTATGGTTTGATGAAGGAACTCAACTTTCTGGAGGTCAATGGCAAAAGATTGCTCTATCAAGAGCTTTCATCAGAAATTCAGATGTCTATATCCTTGACGAACCAAGTTCAGCTCTAGACCCTCTATCTGAAAAAGACATCTTTGATAAATTCTTTGAATTATGTGAAAATAAAATAGGTATATTTACATCTCATAGATTTTCTACAGTAAGATTTGCAAATAAAATTCTAGTGTTTAATAAAGGAAAATTAATAGAACAGGGAACACACGAAGAACTTATCGAAATAAATGGATATTATTCTAAATTATATAATATTCAAGCAACTCCTTTTGAAAATAACATTAAAAAAAATACTAGCGATGAATATTGCATATAATCATTCTTTTAAATATCACGAAATTTTATGAACTCTACCTAAACTTATAGGATGAGGGCTTTCTCTTTTAAAATTAAATATCTTATCTAAAATAAATAGTAAACTAATTATGAGCAGAGAACTTAAATTAAAGTCCCCTGTTCATTTTTTTACACTAAATTAATCTTCTATCTAAAAAAATAGTACAAAGCTATTGCTAATAACCCGAATACAAGAACAGTATCTATTACTCTAGTCTTTTTATCTTTCTTATTTTCTAAAGCAGCATTATAGTCTAAATAGTATTTGTTATCTTTAGCTTCAAGTATAATACCTCTATTTAATAAATTTTCAAACATTTTATCTTCAGCAATACCAATATCTTTTATTAAAACTGCTGTTTTTTCATTTAAAGCTTCATTGTTAATAAATGCATATACATATTTCCTTTGTATTTTTATCTTTCTTCGAGTTAAGCTCATAAAATCATCTCCCTATAAATAATCCTATATTTTAGCTTTACATCTATTATTTGTATTTCAATAATATTAGTATAGCATATATTATTAATCAAAAGAAGTAGGAGCACTTGCTTTAATTATAGTTTATCTATACCTCCTCTTTGAAATATCTTTTTTCAAATTTCCTTAGCAAAGAAATATTTTTTTTGTGATTTTGCTTTTGAATAAAATAAAACAATTTTAGGTATAGAATTTTTTTTGTGGTGCAAAATGTTGATAACAGTTTTAGAACTGGATCAATATGTTATTATATTTCAAAGTAGATTATTGAATATTCAAAAATAATGGCTAGATGACAAGGTTTCACAATTCGAACCAAAAAATTGGCACTGAACTTGCAAATAATTAAGGTGGGTGAAAAAATGAAAGATAAAATCTTAAAAATAATTGAAACTGAAGACAAAAAAAATCCTTTAACAGATAATGAAATAGCTCAAAAACTAAATATTAATAGAAGTGAAGTTGTCAAACTAAGACACGAATTAAATATTCAAGATTCAAGAGAAAGAAGAAAAGAACTCTTGTTAAAGTATATTAAAAGGATAGTAGCTAATAACCCTAATATTTCTGAAAGAGTTCTAACTAATCAACTAAATGATGAAAAATTCAAAATTTCTAGAAGAGCAGTTTCACAACTATTAAAATTGTCAAAATTTTCAGTTAATGATGAATGTATTGTTCAAAAGAATCTAAAAAAAACCAATAAACAAAATGAAGTCCAGCAAACATCTTTTGCTGAATTAGTAGGAGCTTATGGAAGCTTAAAACCTAAAGTAGAATTAGCAAAAGCTGCAGTTTTATATCCTCCTAATGGTTTACATACTTTAATATGTGGACCTACAGGAGTTGGTAAAAGTGAACTTGCGGAATGTATGTACAATTTTGCTATTGAATCATCTGCAAAAGATAAAGATGCCCCATTTATAGTTTTTAACTGTGCTGATTATGCGGAAAACCCTCAGCTTTTATTAGCTCAATTATTTGGATATATGAAGGGTGCATATACTGGTGCAGAAAGCGAAAAGGAAGGTATTGTTGAAAAAGCAGATGGAGGAATATTGTTTTTAGATGAAATTCATAGGCTTCCTCCTGAAGGTCAGGAAATTTTATTTTATCTTATTGATAAAGGTAAGTTTAGAAGGTTGGGAGAAACTGCTTCATTGAGAGAAGTAAAAATTATGATTATTGGAGCTACAACAGAAGATATAGAATCATCATTATTAGGTACATTTAGAAGAAGAATTCCTATGACAATAAAATTACCATCTTTAGATAAACGACCTTTGCAAGAAAGATATAAGATAATAGAAAAATTCTTTAAGGGAGAAGCTACAAGAATTAATACCAGAATAGTGGTTTCAAATGAAGTATTAGTGGCACTTCTATTATATGATGCAAGAGGTAATGTAGGTCAACTTAGATCTGATATTCAAGTAGCATGTGCAAGAGGATTTCTGAAATATATAGCTCAAAAGAATGAAGCTATAGAAATTGATATACCAGATTTACCAAGTCATGTTGCTAGAGGATTATTAAATATCAATGAAAAAAGAGACTCAATATCTAGTATTGTTGATGGTAACTTAGAGATATATCCTTCTTCTACACAAAAAATAAATACTATAAAAGATACAGCTTATATGTTACCAGAAGATATTTATAAGGAGATTGAATATAAATACCAAAAATACGAAAACCAAGGAATTGATATTCAAATAATCAACAGGATTATTGGAGATGAATTGGAAACTAAAGTACAACAATTAGTTAAACAAATACGGTATAACAAAAGAAATCTAATAAGACAAGACTTACAAAAGATAGTTGGCGAAAAAATAATTAGTGCTGTAGATATAATGCTAAATAAAGCAAAAAAAGAGCTTAACAATATTGATGACAGCTTATTCTACTGTTTAGCAACTCACTTATCAGCAGCTTATGAGAGAATACTTCAAAATAAACAAATTGTTAATCCACAGCTTAAAAGAATCAAGGATAAATATCCAAAAGAGTATGCCATTGCAGATAATATGGCTGAGTTAGCAGGCTTTCATTTAAAGGTGAATTTTCCAAAAGACGAAGTAGCTTTTTTAGCCATGTACCTTAAAGCTTATTCAAAGGACAATTATTTAGAAGAAAACCATGTTGGAGTTGTCATTTTAACTCATGGACACGTAGCAGAAGGTATGGTTAATGTTGCAAATAGACTTCTAGGTGAAGAACATGCAAAAGCTATAGAAATGTCTTTAGATGAATCACCTAAAAAAGCATTACTCAGAGCTGAAGAAGCTGTAAAACAAGTTGATAGAGGAAAAGGAGTATTATTCTTAGTGGACATGGGTTCATTGGTTAGTTTCGCAAATCTAATTTCAGAAAAAACAAACATACCAATTAGAACTATACCCAGAGTTGATACTTTAATGGTTATTGAAGCCTCAAGGAAAGCTGTTTTACCTGATGCTGATTTAAATGAATTAGCAGATTCAATTGAAATGGATAAGTTTGGCCATATACAACTCAAATATAATGAATACAGCAAAAACCAAGATGATGTCATAATTAGTTTATGCTTGACAGGAGAAGGAGCTGCTAAGGTTGCATCTGACCTGATATTGAAGTATTTCCCTGAGATTAATGGTAACGTTGAACTTATCAATATTGGTATATTAACAAATGATGATTTTATAACTGTAATTAGAGATATTATGAAAAGAAAAAATGTATTAGCTATTGTAGGTACAATAAATCCTAAAATACCTGAAGTTCCTTATATATCAATGCGTAAACTTATTAAGGAAAATGGAGCATTAAAATTAAAGAAAATAATCGAAAGTAAAAATAAAATTAAAATTTCTTACGTAGATTCTTCAAAGAAAACTTCATTGAAGGAATTAATAAGAGAAGACTTAATAATGATTAACCCTGATATAAAAACTAAAAAAGAAGTTTTGGCTCAAATAACTGAAATAATGGAGAAAAAGGGTTATGTTACAGATAAATTTTTAGTTTCCATACACCAAAGAGAGATTCTGGCACCTACAGTTATCAATGGTAATATAGCTATTCCCCATGGAAATACTGATTATGTAATAAAGCAGTGTATAGGAATAGTAACACTAAACAAACCGATTGAATGGTGTGAAGGTTTCAAAGTAGATTTGATTTTTATGTTAGCGTTAAATACCTACAGTAAAGATAAATTTAAAAAACTATATAAAATACTAAACGACGAAAACATTATAAAAAAAATCAAAGCATCTAAAAGTGCAAAACAACTAAAGGAGGTAATTACAGATGACTAACGGTTTTAAACTTGACAGCGAAGTAGTAAAAACTCAGCTTGAAGTAAAAACAAAAGAAGAGGTATTTACTCAGATGGCAAACTTGCTAAAAAATGCAGGATACGTAAAAGAAAGTTATTTAGATGGAATTATAAAAAGAGAGGAACTTTTTCCAACAGGATTACCCACAGGAAAAATCGGTGTAGCTATTCCTCATACTGATGTGGAGCATGTTAATAAGCCAATGATTGCAGCTGCTACATTAAAAGAACCAGTAAAATTCAGAATTATGGGAGGTAGTGAAGAAGATATCATAGATGTAAAAATAGTTTTCTTACTTGCTATGAAGGATGGAAATGCTCAACTTGAATTATTAAAAAATATAATGAGTATAATACAAAATGATGATTTATTAGATGAAATTGCATCAGTTGAAAATGAAAACACATTGCTTACATTGCTTGAAAATAGAATTAATATAAATTAACTTATATTTTATTAAAATAAAAATAAAAAAAGAAAGGAGTTATAATTATGATTTGTTTTATTAAAATATAAAATTTATTAATGGAAAGGAGTGCTGAAGCAATAAACCAAAAATAGAAGGGAGTAATAATTATGAAATTTAGAATTTTATCAGTTTGTGGTACAGGTATCGCGACTTCAACAGTTGCAGCTGAAAACTGCAAGAAATTGCTTAAAGCAAGAGGCTTAGATGTTGAGGTTATTGAATGTAGAGTTACTGAAGTAGCAACGAAAGTTCCAGTTTTCATGCCTCATGTAATCGTTCACACAACACCAGTAAGTGATAGTGCAGCAGGTGGAGTTAAAAAATTCTTAGCTATACCATTTTTAACAGGTATAGGTGGAGATAACCTCGCTGATGCTATTGCAGAACATCTTAAAAGCTTAGATAAATAATTGAACTAATAACACAAAATAATAGTTGGGAGGAATGGAAATGCAATTTATTCAATTTATTCTTGATCTTGGACCAACGGTAATGATGCCAATCATTGTAACAATTTTAGGTTTACTATTTAGACAAAAGTTTTCAAAAGCATTTAGAGCAGGTTTAACTATTGGAATTGGTTTTGCAGGTATCAATCTTGTAATGGGCTTACTAGTAAGCAACTTAGGACCAGCTACTGCTGCTATGGTTGAGAGATGGGGTTTAACACTTGATGTAATGGATGTTGGTTGGCCAATATCAGCATCAATAAGTTTTGGTACTTCAATAGTTCCAGCCGTATTTGGTATATGTATCGCTATTAACTTTATTATGCTTGCTATGAACTGGACTAAAACTATGGATGTAGATTTATGGAATTATTGGCATTTTATCTTTGCTGGAGCTTTAGTACAGTATTTAACAGGTAGCGTTGCATTAGGATTAGCTGCTGCTGGATTGTCATTTATTATTATATTAAAGTTTGCAGATTTATCCGCACCATTAGTACAAGATTTCTTTGGATTACCAGGCGTGTCATTACCTCATACAGAAACTGTATCTTGGGCTCCATTAGGAATTATCATTAATAAAATATTAGATAAAATACCAGGAATAAATAAAATACAATTAGATACAGATGCTATTCAAAAGAAATTTGGATTATTTGGAGAACCTATGTTAATGGGTATTATCCTTGGTGCAGGTATTGGAGCGCTTGCTGGATACGGTGCACAAGGCATTATTCAACTTGGCATTAGCATGTCAGCTGTTATGTTCATCATGCCAAGAATGGTTAGAATATTAATGGAAGGTTTACTACCTTTATCAGAAAGTGCAAGAGAATTCTTGCAGAAAAAATTCCCAGGAAAAGAAGTATATGTTGGACTTGACGCAGCTTTGGCAGTAGGCCATCCTGCTGTATTAGCAACAGGACTTGTTATGATACCTATAACTCTTTTACTAGCAGCAATATTACCTGGTAATAGATTGCTTCCATTTACTGATCTTGCAATTATGCCGATTTTTATGATTTGGGCAGTTTTACCTTCAAAAGGTAATGTATTTAGAGGAATCATTACAGGTACTATTTTTATGATAGCTATACTTTATATAGCAACTGATATAGCAGAAGTATCAACGATAATGGGACATGCGGCAAAATTCAATTTCCCAGAAGGAGCAACTACTATTTCATCTATTGATGGAGGCGCTCATTTGGTACCATATCTTATTTATAAAATTGTTCAATTTTTTACAGGTATATAATTCTACCTAAAAAGAAGAAGGAAGTGTCTTATAAGACACTTCCAGGGCTGTTTCAGAATGGTTAAAGTACAAGGCTTTGAATTTCACACGGATATGAGCGTATTAAGGGTACGTGATTAGTCGTGTAACATTTCAATAACGCAGTAATTTACCATTGTGAGACAGTCCCATCAAAAAAAACAATACCATTACCATTATAAATTAAAATTCTATTAAAATAAATAAAATAATAAATATTAAGAGGAGTGCATTATTATGATGTTAGAAGAACAAAGAAAAAAGGTTATTGAAATTGCTTTATCGGTTCAAAAAGAAAATCTAGTCCCTTTAACTTTTGGAAACTTTAGTTTGAGAGATGAAGAAACAGGATATATTTGTATAACTCCAAGTGGTATGCCCTATGAAAGTTTAAAACCAGAAGATATAGTTGTTTTAGATGTAGACTGCAATAAAATTGATGGATCAAGAAAACCTTCTATAGAAGCACCTCTTCATTGCACAGCTTATAGAAAAAGAGAAGATGTTGGCGGTATAGTTCATACACATTCTACTTATTGTACTGCTTGGGCATGTGCAGGTATAGAAATGCCGTGTGTAACTGCTGAAGCAGCAGCATTAGTAGGTGGAAAAATTAAATGTGCACCTTTTAGACCAATGGGAACAGTTGATTTAGCAGAAGTTACTATAGAATGGTTAGGACAAGATAGTGCTGTATTAATGGAAAAGCATGGAGTTTTCGCAGTTGGAGAAAATATTGATCAGGCATTTGTTAATGCTGTTATTGTTGAAGAATCTGCAAAAGTAACACATTTAGCATCACAACTTGGAGAATTAAAACCTCTTGATGAAGAAATGTGTAAGTTCTTGCAAGCTGATACAAAAGCAAATTATGGACAATAAATAAAATAAGCAGGTGATATGATGATAGGTAAAATGAAAGCTCAAATGTTTTATGCACCAGGAGATGTAAGATTTGAAGAAACAGATATACCTATTATTAATACTGGAGAAATACTTGTTAAAGTAAAAGCTGCATTAACTTGTGGAACGGATTTAAAAACTTATAAAAGAGGTCATCCAACAATAATTAAAAGCGTGCCATCTACTTTTGGACATGAATTTTCAGGAGAAGTTGTACAAATTGGAGATAATGTGACTAAGTTTAAAATTGGAGATAGAGTTGTTGGTGCAAATTCAGTTCCATGCTTTGATTGTTATTTTTGCAAAAGAAATATGTATAGTTTATGTGAAAATTTACAATATCTAAATGGAGCATATTCAGAATATGTAGCAGTTCCTGAACAGCTAGTTAAATATAATTTTTATAAGATACCTGATAATTTAGATTATAAAGAAGCAGCTCTGCTTGAACCATTAGCATGTGCTCTTCATGGAATTGATAGAACTCCAATAAATGTTGGAGAGACAGTAGTTGTAATCGGAACAGGTCCAATAGGACTTATGTTTGTGAAGCTAGCAGCATTAAAGGGAGCAAAAGTTATAGCAGTAGATTTATCTGATTATAGGTTAGAGGAATCTAAGAAATATGGTGCTATGTATACCGTAAATGCCCAAGATAATGATCATATAAATAAAGTAAGAAGTTTAACCGCAGAATCAAAAGGTGCAGATGTAGTAATAGAAGCTACAGGTTTTCCTAAAGTTTGGGAAAATGCTGTAAATATGGTTAGACCTAGAGGATTAGTTCTTACCTTTGGAGGAACAAAAAAAGGTACTACTTTCACAATGGACTGTCAGAAATTTCATTATGAAGAAATACAAATTAAAGCAGTTTATCACCATACCCCTTATCATGTTCAAATGGCATTAGAGCTATTAGCTTCAAAACAAATAGATGGAAGTTTATTTATCACTGATGAATATCCTTTGTCTAAAGCAATAGATGCATTAGAAAGTATTGGAAGACAAGAGGGAATAAAATATGCAATATTACCAGATCTAGACAAATAAACTACAAATCTAGGTTTTAGCAGCTTTAAAGCTGCTAAAACCTAAAAAAGAAAGGTGATATATATGATATATGAAATGATGAGATTTATAGCTGGACCATATTTAAATGCAGCAGTTGACTACTATACAGCGCATCAGTCAATTTTTAATATAATAGTTGTAACATTAGGATTCATATGGATATATTTCAATAAACATTATAAACAAGTTGTAGAAAAGAAGTGATATAGAATAATTCTATATCACTTCTTTTTTGAAAAATATTAAATCCAGATTATTCATAGAATGTTTGTGCCCTATAGCTTTGTCAATGCCTAGCTCATAATGATTGTCTTATTCATAAATGATTAGACCATTTGCTTTGTCCATCATCATATAGTAAACTTATATAAATTTATAAGTAAGAAGGTGAAAAGGAGAAAAGCACCACTATATGATATCCTTCCTGTCAGTCGGTATCTCATATAATGGTGCCTCCAAAAACTATGGTTATCATATCATTATACGAGAAAATATGCAATCCTAAATCTAATATTATAATTGTAAGTAAAGAGACTAGTCTCTGTCCTTGTTGCAATCAGAGGCTTTCAGTCTATGATAAAAGAAATAGAAAAATTATAGAATCTGATGGTACAACAGTGATTTATGTAATCAGAAGACTAAAATGTACGTCTTGTGGCAAATTACATAACGAGCTCCCAGATCTGATACAACCTTATAAACATTATGCTTGTGAGATTGTTGAGTCTGAACTTGATGGTACTGGTACATCATGTCCTGCTGATGATTCTACCATTCGCATCTGGAATAAACAGTTTTCAGCTAACCGTCAAAGACTTGATAGTATTCTTAAAGCCGAATGGATTAAATGTTATAAGAAACAGATCTCATTAACTTTAGATTCTTTACTCAATAGATTTATGACCCATGGTACTGGTTGGTTGACAAATGTCACTCAAACTAATACAACATCTGAATCCAATCGATGCAGAGTGCATAGCATACTCAATCAAAGAAGTTAATAAAGTGCTGGAGATGGATTAAACCATGGACTACCATGGTTTTCCTCTCGAATTGAATCGGCATAATAAGCAATCAACTATCGGCATACATTGTGAGCAAGGCGTGGATATATCAAGCGAGCATTAACAATATATTATCTGTTGTGCATTAAAATAACCAGAGGTATCATTTTTACTAAGTAGATATTATATGCTTCCTTGATAGTATAGTGTTCCCTTCATCATTAAATTAGAATGTTTGACTCCTAGCTCTAATATCAGTCTCAATAGAAGAGAGAGACAAAATACAGAAACTATCATAATTAAAAATGCTTAAACCATAAGGCTTAAGCATTTTAATACACTGTTTGAAATTTTTATCTTATATCAATCACTAGAATACTAAAGTATTCTAGTTTTGCTACATTAAAATTATAGCCTATTCATCAAACTCTGTTCCGAATCTCTTTCTTTCGATTTTCACTTCGTCCTTATAATATTTCATATAATCTTTATATTCTTTTGAAGATATTATATCTGATTTGTTGTCATAAGGCAATTCTATAACTGTATTAGAATTTACAGCAACAAGCCCTAGATTAGGATCTCCATTAGCTACTATAATATAATATTTACCTACTTCTGGTAAAGCAAGTCCTTCATATGTTACAGTTGATTTTTGATCATAAGTAATACCACCTAAAACTGATAATTCTATAGATTGGTTCTTTTTTAGTTTACCCTTTATATTATCAATTACCGTAATAGAATATTCAGAAAAAGGAAAATCTCCTCCTTTTAGACCATCATGAGTTTCTCGTAAATTAGGATAATTATTCCCTAACTCTTCTTCAATAAGTGCCACAAAAACGTAATCTCCATTACCTACAGTTTCATACGGATTATTAACGTCATAAGAATGGTCTCCTTTCATAACGAGGTTGCCCCGGTTAGGTAATATTTGATTACTAAAGCCTAATACTGCCACTAAACAAAGTACAAATCCTATAATAAAAGTATTTTTTTTCATAATACTATCCTTTCTATATATATTTAAACGAACTAGATATCTACTATTTCATGATATTAATCTATACACTTAATATCTTGTTGCTGCATCATCAAAAGAGTCTTTGTCATCCTGATGTAATGAACTATAAGAATATTTACCTTGTCTCATAATTGCTGATACACCACTATTGTTTTCGTCAAGTCCTAGTGCGTGTCCAAATTCATGTGCTGTAGTTTTATTTCTGTTATCTTCTGTAAAGGTATCATCAAAATAATAAGAGTTTAACCTTATAGTTCCATGACCTCCGCCACTAGGAATAGTTGTAGTACCATAAGAACCACCTGTAACATTCATATCTTCTACCCACACATCTTCTATAACAGTAAGTGAGTCAGGTCTTATTGTACCAGGTCTATGCCCATTCCATAAGTCCACAGCAAAAGATACTTCATCTGTGTACTTTGTATCACCATCCCAGTCCAAATGACCACCACTATCCACAGCATCCCTATCCCATACATAAACCGCAGCAAAAGCAATTATTCCTTGAGAAACAATTAGTACAAGTACTAATACAACAACTAGTAAAATATGATTTTTGCCTATTTTTTTCATAATTCCCTCCTTTTTTAATATATAATCTCATTTACAGTATAATAATACCATATTTTATAAATTAATGCTATATATTATTACCACAAAATTACTACAAAAATCGACAACAAATTTATATATGATAGTTTAGGGAATATGTTGAAAGAAACGGGAGCAGATACGATAACGTATGTATATATAATGATTTAAACCAGTTGTTAACTAAAACAGAAAATTTTACATATAGTTACTCAAATGTCAAGCTAAGACCAAAAATATTTTCCGCTTACTATAATATTTTAATCCATATAACAAATATTTTCAATTGCTTTTTTATGCAATAAAAAGTACAGTCAACCATTGTAATAATGATTAACTGTACTCAATATGAAGTTCCACTCACTAAAAATTCAAAACAAAATCAAATATAGCGTTTTATAAAATATATAGTGAGTTTTCATCGTATAATTTTTTATTGAAAATTTTTTCTAAATTTACATCTTCCACAGCTATTAACCCTACTAATTCAGTCAATTTTTGTTTATCTTCAAATTTACATAAAGGAACTTGTAATTTAACATCTGAAAAAATTAAAAACCAATAATTAGCATGATTAACAATTGCATAATCTTTGTCCTTATAAGAAAATTCAATTTCTCGACCTTGCTGTAAATCTTCTATCAAATTTTCATAGTTATATTTCATAATTTCATCCTTTCTTTAATAAGCACTTCCTCTGCTTCCATTTGTCCAATCATGCCTATGTGGAAAAGTATGAGAGCCAGTTCCACCATGTCTATAATCAATATCCATGTCTGCATTTCCATTTTCGTCATAATACCGTCTTTGTTTCACACCATTTCCATCATCTAAATCTTTTAATGAACGTGGCTTCCCTTTTGTAGGGAGAGATGATTTGCCTTTTACAACTTCATGATCGTCAGTTTCAGTTCCATCGTCTTTAGCATCTTCATATTCTGAATCAGCTTTAGCTTCAAACCAATTTACTACTTTATTATATACCCATGTTCCACCCGAAATAACCGCTCCACCAATTACAATTACTCCAGCCACAGTTATAACTACTTCACCTACACCTGGTATCCACCAAGTTCCAGCTACTAAAACTGCAACAGATTGAGTTCCCATTTTACCTTCGTTTACTGTTGGCTTTTCTATTTTTATAGCAGTTGCTAATAATTCGTCAAATTCTTCTTGTGTATAATAATTACTATTTATTAATATACCTTCTTCTTGAATTTGTATTGAAGCAATACTATTAGTAGTAATACTACTTGCATTAACAAAACAACTTTACCAGCGTCATCAGTAATATAGTTATCCAATCGATGCAGAGTGCATAGCATACTCAATCAAAGAAGTTAATAAAGTGCTGGAGATGGATTAAACCATGGACTACCATGGTTTTCCTCTCGAATTGAATCGGCATAATAAGCAATCAACTATCGGCATACGTTGTGAGCAAGGCGTGGATATATCAAGCGAGCATTAACAATAGAAAATAAATACTATGATCAGAGAACTAAAAATCTATGATTTTATGTACAATCTTCTTCTGAGTAACGATTCACTCTAACCTTAAATGTATCATATCATAATACTATAACCCAGATTATTCATAGAAAATTATGAGCAGTGAACCTAAATCTTGATTTTGAGCAGAGAACTAAAATCTGTAATTTTATGTGAGTCGCTTACTCATGAGTAGAGAACAGAAATCTATGATTTCTTGTGAATCACTTACTCCTAGGAATGAAAATGAGTAGTGAGTTTCATATTAGAGAAATGAATAGGAAATTCATTAATAAAATTCCTTCTGATTATAAGATGTCCATTAAATGGCGGGCATACCAATTCTGTGTGCCTTCAAATCAGAATTTTACAGCACATTATTCAAAGTTATATGAATAATCAGGGTATAACTAATTTTATTTTTGTTATCTTCCTGATTATTGAATACATTTGTAAATTATTGTTGATAATTAAATAGAGATAACAGTTCATATTATAATGCAAACTGTTTGATAGTTAAGGAAATAGTCTATACTGTTTGTATAGGAGGTACTATATGCTTTATTGCACTATGATTTGTGATATAAAGGGTTCTAAGCAATTGAATAATAGAGAAGAAATTCAATATAGATTAATTGATACTTTAAAAAAAGCTAATAATACTTTCAAGGATGTAATTGTATCGCCATTTATCATTACTTTAGGAGATGAATGGCAAGGGCTTTTAAAATATCCTTGTAATTACATAAAATTAATAAATTTTTTTAAAGAAGCTTTATATGATATAAAATTCTATGTTGGTATTGGTGTTGGTGATGTGATAATACATAATTTTGAGTTAACTGTCAACCAATTAGATGGACCTTGCTTTTATAGAGCAAGAGAAGCTATTGTATATGCAAAGAAAAATAATTTACCACTAACTATTTTATATGATAATTGGGATTATATTTAAATATCTTAATACTATACCTCCTATTATACCTCCAATAAAACTTATAAAAGTACCAATAAGAAAGTATTCTGCAAACCTACTATCGTCTAGTTTTTTAAATCTGACAATAGATTTTGCTGTTAAAACATAGACAAGCATAGTTGGCTGTCCTATTGCTATTACCATTAAAATAAAAATCCTTTCTAAAACACCTACAATAAATCCACCATTATAAGCACTTAGCCCTTTATTCTTTTTTATATACAAATAATCTTCACATTTTTTTATATTGATGTACTTAATAAACTTATTGATAAATATTCCTATTCCATAGGTACTGATTAATAAGACTATTATAGTAATTAGTACTTTATCTACACTAGTTATGCTATTGAACATATCAAGGTAGATACTTTGATTTAAAACTAATTCAGAAAATAGTATTATTGATATTATATGAAATATCTGATCTATTATAAATACATGTATGTTATTTCTAAATGAAGATTTCATTATGATTATTATTGATTTTGACTGGTCTATTATGAAATGAGAGATTGCTATAGATGCGGACACTAATAGAATATTTCTAAAACTTATATTAAAACATAATAAATATAATAAAGCTAGACTACATAAAAAATGCATTAAGCTATGAATTAAATTTCCTAATACAGAATATCTTAATTTTTTTATTATTTTCCCATGCTTCTTAAACCTAAGCTCTAATAGGTATTTTTTTTGAAAAACAAAATCGCATAGAAGATGAGATATATACAATGTCAGAATTAATCTTATCAACATTTAACTATCCTCTCTGATTTTACAATAATATTCTATCAACAATTCTATTATTAAGTTATTTTTATTGATGACAAAAAAGTTTGAATCATTAAGCTTTTGACTAATACTTGATTTTGTCAGTAGATTATTTCCCTTTATAATATTGTTGTATGAACCATATTTTTTATATAGGTTTATTATTTCTTGTTGTTTATTCGTTATATTATTTTTTAATACCTCGGTATTTTCTATTAGCGCATTTATTAATGCATTTATAGAAAAGTTGTCATCTGTACCTATCATATCAGATGTTGCTGCTATTTCATCTAGATTTATGCTATATTTATCATTCTTTTCTATAAAAGTTTCAATCTCTCCACAAAAATAAATCCTATTCTTTTTAGTATTGATAAAATGATTATAAAAAGTGTTCTTATTTTTTACTATATTTAATGCTTTCCTTGCATTTATAAAACATTCCCCATCCATTAGACGAATATCTTTATATACCTTTGTACTAAGCTTACCTAAACCTATACCTGCATATATTTTTATATTATCTTCTCTTAGTAGTTCTTGAAATTTATCTATTATTCTGTAGCTTTTACTAGGTGTTTTCAATATTATTTGCCATTCATCACCTAATGTAATAGTTATGGGTGATAATAATAAATCAATATATTCTTTATTCATATAGCTAATATAATAATTAATTTTTTCTTGTATTATTTTTCTATTTACCAATTTTCTACTGCCTACTATATCAATATTAATTACACTGTATAACATTATAATAATCACCTCTATTAAAAGCTTTAAGCATTAATAGTTAAATCATAATCTATTAAGATACTGTTTTCATATACAAATTTAGCACTAAATATATTATACTCTTTTAGCCATTTTAAGAATAGCTTGTCTCCTTGTGACATTGGTAAATCCAATAATTTATCATTGTCTATCCATTTTAATACTCCTTCATCACTATCTCTGAGTTCACCTTCAAACTCTGTAGCAGTATATAGATATACATACCAATCATCATCGTTTGCAAAGCTTGGAAATGTGAGTATACCCCTTAGCTTTGGTTCTTTTAATATAAGTCCGCTTTCCTCATTGATTTCTCTAATGACACATTCCTCTGGACTCTCTCCGTTTTCTATTTTCCCACCTAAGCCAATCCAATTACCTTCATGTATATCATTTTGTTTCTTTATTCTATGTAGCATTAAAGTTTTGTTATTATTCTCTATATAGCATAGTGTTCCTAATTTCATTTTAAAGCCCCCTGAAGAATTATGTTATATTATCTTTGCTTACATAATAATATTCTATAACAAATAACTTTATCCTTTTTTCTCTTTGTTTACATTAGTCATATTCAACATTATTTAAATACTCTATAGAATATTTTTCTGCTTGTGAATGTATTATTAAATCATCTGTAGCATGATATTCTCGTAAATCTCTATATAAATCTATAATGATAAATAATGCATTAACACAGCTTTGAACATCATAGCTTGGAACTGTCCTTATTAACATATCTAAATCTTCGGGTGCATCATATTCAATTCTTCTAACACCACGTGGTAATTTACTATTTTTCATTAGTAATAATGGTCCTATCACTGTTTGTCTAAGAAATGAAATGAATTCTATAGTTTCAAATATTTCTTTTCTTCCAATTTTTGTTGCACCATAATGAACCCATACCCAAAATCTATCTTCTATCCATTGCAAGCCAGGTAATGGAAATTTAGCATCATTCAATTTAAACTGATTGGAAATTGCATGTTCTCTTTCCCATAAGATAATCGGATCTTCAACTCTAATGTTAACATCATCTAGCGATACAAATTTAAGATCTACATGCAATAATGGTGGTCCATATAGACATATTATTAATCTAGGTTCACCAACATGTTCACCAGTAAATGCTGAAAGCAGATTCCCCAGCTTTTCAGCTATTTCGAATCTTTCACTCATTACTTGCTGTGTACTATCTGGCTTTATAGCTATGACAAGATCAATATCTGAATATTCATCCATACTCTTGTTAATATAAGAACCTCCTATAGTAACCCCTAAAATCCTCGTATCATTTTTCAAAATTTCTATTGATTTATCTATAAAAGCTTCATGTAATTTAGGTATCATTTAATTTCCTCCTTTGTATAATATGCTATATATTTAAGCAAAGAATCTAATTTAAATCTAGTAAATTCAAAGCTATAAATTCATTAACAAATCTCATTCTTCAAATAAGTCAGCAATTCACATAAAATCGTAGATTTTAATTTTCTTTATATCTCAACGTACCTAATTTTATTTCCACACCATTTTAAATACTTTTCAAAACCATTATAAGGTATAGTTATTGTCACTGTATTTACATTTGGATGAAAACAAATATATTCAGATTTTTTCAATTCATTGTCTATTAATATTTCAACATGCTTCTCACTATCATTTATAAGTCCAAATGGTGTAACCGACCCTGGCATAAGCTTTAAATATCTAAACAATCTTTCTGGTGAAGCAAAGCTTAAATTTGTACTATTTATTTGCTTTGATAAACCTTTTAAGTTAGCTTGTTTTGTATCTTTTAAAATTACAAGATAATGCTTGTTTCCTTTTCTATTTCTAATAAAGAGGTTTTTACAGTGAACTCCCGGAATATAAATACCTAACTTATTTGCTTCGTCTACTGTATATAAAGCTTTATGTGCAAATTTTTCATAGGGTATAGCTAAATTATCTAATACATCATATACTTTTTGTTCTATAGTCATGTAAATTTCTCCTTTGTAATTGTGCATTTTTTTATATATTAAAGGGGCTTTTCGCCCCAAATACTTATTAATCCTCAGTTATATGAAGAATCAAGTTCTTATATTTTTTTAAAGATTCTGCATCTATAGGATTTCCTCTAACTTCAATTTGATTCAATGCATTTATTTTTGATACAAAATCAATATTCTTAATTTTATTATTTCTTATGTCTAATAACTCAATATTATTATTGCAATCAAAGACATTTGTATCAATTTTTTCGATTTGATTATTACTTAAAGTCAAGTATCTCAGCTGTTTGCAAGGTAATACATCTATTTTCTTCAATTTATTATTATCTAAGTGAAGCCATACCAATTTAAAATCTTTAAGTGGAGTTATATCAGTAATATTATTATACTGTAAATTCAAATACTCTAAATTTTTCATGTTTTTTAATTTCGACAAATCACTAATATTATTAATTGATAAATCTAATGTACATAGTCCCATTCCATCAAAGCACTGCAAGTCACTGATTTTATTTTGTGCAAGATTAGCTTTACGTAAATTTGGCAGTCCTTTTAGAGGACTAGCATCTACAATTTGATTTTTAGCAAGCTCTATTTCTTCCAGCTTAGAGTTATTAAATGCTTGTAAAGGTTTAAGATCGCTTATTTTATTAGAGTTCAAATATAAAAATTCTAAATTAGGCATAGTATAAAGTTTTGATATATCAGTTATTTGGTTATTATCTAAACTTAAAGAATAAACTTCAGTCAAATTATTAAATGATGGTATTTTCGTTATCTTGTTACCTTCAAGATATATATGTGATAATTTTTTATTTGTATTTAAATTAGATATATCTGAAATTTGGTTATTGTTTATATACAAACCCTCTAATTTTTCCATATTAGACAGATACGAAATGTCCGAAATATTATTGTTATCTAAATTTAGAATCCTTAAGTTATGTATATATTGAATTCCATCTATATTGCTTATTTTTTCTTTACCTTCACCATCATATTCTAACCAGTCGATATTTAATAATTCAAATGCATGTATATCGCCGCAAGGTTTTCCAATTTCATCTCTAACAACTTTTTCAAATACTTTATCTTTAAATACTACAACTTTTCTTGCATCTATATCAGGATATAATTCCTTGTAAACTTCCTCTTCTAAATCAGATAGTTGTTTTATAAATTCTGTAGAATCTTTCAAAGGTTTTATATTATAATCGAAATCTATCAAAATGCTCTTTAAATAGCTTTCTTTTGCAGTATCTTTAATAGAAGAATGTAGTTTTATTGCAGTCAAATTGTTTTCTTTATCAATTTCATATGTAATTTCGTTTTTGAATTTAACATTTTGCATATTATAATCTTTAAAATCAAAACCACCAAACTCTCTGTTAAATGCTTTAAAATCCTCTATTTTAAATTTATAGCTACATTTATCATTACTCAGTTCTTTGATTTCTATATCAATGCTGTCAGCTTCGATAAACTTAATTATTTCATCATTATACGCATTAATATCTAAAAACATAGAATTAGTACATTCCGGAAATAACTTTAATAGTTCAGATTGGTCATAATAAATACTCTGAGAATTGCAATAACTTGTCTTATTGTCAAATATAAACTTACATCCATCATAGCCTCTATTAAAGTATTCTACATCTATTTTCAATGATTCATTATTACTTTTTAATTCACCTGTTGATTTTGATAGTAATGTCTGATCATATTTTTTTTCTTCATCATTCCAAACAATATCATAAAAAGATTTATTTTTCACATTTCTTAAGAATTTAAATTTATTCTTTCCTTGCATTTCAAATTTACTATTTGCATTTATTATAAACATATTTTCATTATACACAAATTTATTAAGCGCCGTAACTAATCTAGTACATTGTGTATCAACATATACCTTTCTTTCGAATTCATCATAGGATAGTTTTGCAAGTAAATTATCTCTAAAGAAATCAAATTCAGCATACAAATTGTTATCTATATATATACTTGAATAATAATAGTCAAAATATTTATTATAAATCTGGGACTTATCTTCAGATATATCAAATTTTCTTGTTAAATCATCGTTTTCAACTACAAAACTGTTATCATTAAAAGTAACTTTATTATCAAGCTTTTCAAATAAAGCTTTTACTGGTAAATATATTTTATTATCTGTTATTTGAATTTGATTATCTAGTATAATCTGTTTTCCGTCTTTATATAATTTCCAATTATTGTTAGTAGCATCAACTCTAAAACCTACAAAAATAAACATAATAACAAAATACAATATAAACCTCTTTTTCATGTATATACACCCCTTTTTACTCTACTATAACACCCATTAAGCTATTTAAAATCGTATTATCCTCTATTGGGTTACCACTTATTATTAAATTCTTAAGATTATTTAATTTTAATAAAAAGTCAAGTTTTTTAATTTTATTATTGCTTATATCCAAAATTTCAATTGTATTTGCTCCTATATAATTTGGATTAATGCTTTCAACTTGATTATTACTTAATGTCAATTTTTCAAGTTCTGAAAACTCTAACATATCTATATTTTTTATTTGATTATAATCTAAAAACAGCCATGATAAATACATATCTTTTAAAGGTGTTACATCTTCAATATTATTATTAGATAAATTTAACTCCATTAAGCTTTTTAAGTTACTTAAATTAGATATATCAGTAATATTATTTGACGATAAATCTAACTCATACAATGTATCAGTGCTAAATACAGGAATACTGTCAATATTATTATTTGCAGCCTTAAGTTCTTCTAAATATTGTAATGAACCCAAAGTCTCAATATCACTTATCTTGTTATTTGACAAATCTAATTCCATTATCTCAGTTAAATTTTCAAATGATGGTAATTCAATTATTTTATTATTTGATAAATCAACTATTTCTAAATCAATATTTGAATTTATCCATGAAATATCAGATATTTGATTATTACTAATATCTAAATACCACAATCCATACATATTTACTATTGAAGATATATCTTTTATATTATTTGAACCTAATTCTAATAAACTAATTCCACTTAATCTTGGTAATCTATCTATATTATTATTATTAAGTACTAAAGTATCTAATTTACATAAATCCTTTAAACAACTAATATCTTTGATTTTGTTATTCTCTAAATTTAATAACTCTAAATTTTCTAAATCTCTTAAAGCTGATATGTCACTGATTTTATTATTATACATCGCCAAATCTTGAAGATTAGTTAATCCGCTTAGGTATGATATGTCTGATATACTATTATCATTTAAATATAATTCTTCTAAGTTTAGCATATATTGTATACCATCAATATTATTTATCTTTTCTTCTTCATCTAATAAGTCATCATCTAAATATTCTATGCCTAAAAGTTCTAAAGGATATATATCCCCAACTGGTTTATTTATTTCTTTTCTGACTATCTTTTCAAATAACGGATCTTTAAATGTTACTACTTTATGAATGTCATATTTTTTTGGTAAAACTTCTTTACTTGTTTCTTCTTTTAATTTATCTATTTTTTTATTTAGAGCTTTTAAATTTTTCACATATTTTATATCATAGTCCATATTTAAAGTAATTTTTTCTAAATAATCATTATTATCCTCCATAACAGCTTTACATTTTAATCCAGTCAATTTATTATCATCAATTTCGCAATTAATTTCAAAACTTAAATCTTCAGAATTAGAAACTACTTGCTGCAAATCATTAAATTTAATTTTATATTTATGGTTCGTTTTATCCATACATTCAACATCAACATTATCTATAGCAATATTTTTTAGTATTTCATTGCTTATATTTACTATATTCTTAAATACATTTGGTTTAGAATCTTCAAGTACTTCAAGCACTATATTTTCTATGTCAATATCATTGCTACTCTTAAGACCTGAAATAGAATATATTTTTTTATTATTTAAACCTATTTTATATCCATCAACATAATTATCATCAAAGTAGTCTATATCTATATTACAATTCGGAATATCAGTCATTTTTATAACTCCATCTGTCTTTCCTAATAAAGTATATCGCAGCTGACATTCTTTATTATTCCAGCTAAAATACCCTTCAGTTTTACTTTTGTATTTTTTTGAAATTTTAAAGTTTTCTTTGTATTTAAAATAACTACTATGTAAAGATGAAACCTCCATCATATTATTGTTATAAATAAAATCGTTTATAGCAGTATACAATTTTTCATACTCAGGATTCAAACAAATTTCCTTTTTGTCATAATCAACAGTTATTTTAAAAGACGTGTTTCTCTTAAAAAAATCTATTTCAGTATATAACTTGTCATTTACATACATACTTGAATATCTCTCATAGAATAAATCTACTACGACTAATTCACCATACTCATTATAAATCATAAACTCCCTATGTAAATCATCATTTTGAGCTACAATATTACTATCATTAATTGTTACCTTGTCACCTGAAAGCTCCAATACTTCCTTGACTGGAAGATATATTTTATTGTTAACAATTTCAAACTGATTATCTAATTTAATCAGCTGTGTATCTTTATAAAGTTTCCAATCAACATTTGTTGCTTGTACATGTAAAGAAATAAAAATACACAAAACTACTAATAGTACGATTAGTCTTTTCTTCATATAAATTACACTTCCTTTTTTAAGATGCGTAGGTGAAAGATTTCACACTTACGCCTTATTATAACATAGTTGGTTTATAAATACACTGGTCTATCGGTACATGTTATATGGAGGATTCCTCAGTTTATTACCACAATATGGACAATGCGTCATTTTGTCCATAGAGCCGTGTCTCATCTCAAACCCTCTATTACAATAAGGACATTTCCAATACATTGTATTTAGAACTATATAAGCAACAAATGTACCTATTCCCAGAATTATAAACAAAATATTTATTACACTTAAAACCAAAATAAAAAGACTAACATATAAACAAAGTAATGCAATAAATCTAAATTTAAAAACTTTTTCACATTCATTTGATTTATCATTCATTTTAAATACTCCTTTCCCATTTTAAGATTATTATAGCATAATATATAATATTCTCCATATTACAATATATTTATTTTTTATTATATGTAAAAGCATTAAGTAAATTAAGTAAAATAAAAAAACCTAAATTCTGCTTTAATGCTTAATTTAGGCTTTTCATATTATATTTATTTGGATGTCATAATTTCAAGTATAAGTTCATCTGCTTGTTTCATACCTTGTGAACCAATTTTAGCTATATTTTTTATTGTTTCTTCTACATCTTGATGTATTATTCCATCTTTCTCTGATATTTCTATTCCGTTAATTGCTAGTAATGCTGATTGTATAGCTGCACTTACTCCTGTTGACACTTTTAAGGCACAGCCTGTTTTTGCTCCGTCACATATCATACCTGTTATATTTCCTATCATATTCTTTAATGCAAATACTATATTCTCAAATTTACCACCCATAAGGTATGTTATTCCACAGCTTGCTCCAGCTGATGCTACTACACAACCGCACAATGCAGAAAGCCGGCCTAGATATGATTTTATGTGTATTGCAATCAAATTAGCTAATGCTAATGCTCTTATTAATTCTTCTTGATTACTCTTTAGTTTCTCTGCCACTGCTACTACTGGAAGTATTACTGTTAATCCTTGATTACCACTACCAGAATTACTCATAACGCTCATCATACACCCATCCATTCTGGCATCGGAAGCTGCTGCGGTTAAAGCCATTGCATAATTTTGAATATCATCAGCTAATATTCCTTTTTTAATACTTTCAGCTAAAGTTTTTCCTACTTTTAACCCATAATCATTATTTAAACCTTCTTTAGCTATATTTTTATTAAGCCTTACTCCTTCAAGTAAAAACTCAATATCTTTTATATCAACACTTAAAGCAAAATCATATATTTTTTTAACACTCAGAAAACGTTTGTCTTCACTGTCTACTTTTTCTTTTTTTTCTTTTTTTTCTTTTTTATCATCATCTTTTTTTAATACAATGTCATCATTTAACTGAACAAAAACAATATTTGAATGATTATCTTTTATGATTACTTTAGCAAAATCTTTACCATTAAAGCATATTGCTTCTACATACAGTTTAATATCTGTTTTTTTAAGCTTAACTTGTGCTAGTTTTTGCGATACCATTTCTTTTGCTTGTTTTATATCTTGTTCGCTTGTATCTTTTAATACCTCCAATACAGCATCAGCTTTACCACCTATTGCACCTAATGCCGCTGCTATATCCAAACCCGTTGATCCTGTTCCCGGTATTCCTACTCCCATTCCATTTTTATATATATTAGGACTTACATAAACCTCTAACCTTTCAGCCTCTTTTCCTAATACTTCTCTTGCTTTAGCAGTAGCTAATGCAACAGCTATAGGCTCAGTACATCCTAAAGCAGGAACTACCTCTTTTTTTAAAACATCTATAAAGCTTTTACAATCACAACAGTCCATTAAACCACTCCTTTTCAAATGTTAAATAATTTTACAAAATTGTATGAAAAAATGATATCGATTATCATAATTATATTTTACAACACCATTTAAGTCAAATGTCAAAATTAGTCAATATTTAAAATATTGATTGTTTATTGTAGGATTATATTGTATTATTAGTATGTACATTTTTAAAAATTAATAAGAAGGGTGACATATTATGCAAAATTTGTTGTATTCTCTTGTTGATAAAAATAGGTCTTGGACGCAATATGGAAACGTTGCCACTTATATACCTGAACTATCTAATAGTAATCCTGATACTTTAGGCATATTTATTTGTGATGTTGATGGTAATGAATATTATGCAGGAGATTATAAGACTAAATTTACGATTCAAAGTATTTCCAAAATAGCATCATTCATGTGCGCTTTAACAGATAACAATATCAACAAACTTTATACTAAAATAAGCTGTGCACCTACTTCAGACGGATTCAATTCTATAATAAATTTGGAAACAAAAAATTCTCATAAACCACTAAATCCTATGATTAATTCTGGTGCAATAGCAACAATATCATTAGTTTATGGATTAACTGCTGAAGATAAATTTAATAGGATTTTTGGTTTTTTAAAAGAAATTACGAATAATCCCAATTTGAAGATTAATTATAATGTCTATGAATCAGAAAAAAATACTGGCGACAGAAATAGAGCTTTAGCATACTACATGAAGAGCACAGGTATAATTGATGATGATGTAGATGAAATACTAGACGTATACTTTAAACTTTGCTCAATAGAAGTAACATGTAAAGACATTGCTTACATGAGCGTCGTACTTGCAACTGATGGATTTTTGCCATGCAATAATAAACAAATACTCAGTAAATCAATATGTAAAACAGTAAAAGCTATAATGACTACTTGTGGTATGTATGACGGTTCAGGTGAGTTTGCCGTGAATGTAGGTTTACCTGCCAAAAGTGGTGTTGGTGGTGGAATAGCTGCTGTTGTACCAAAAAAAATGGGTATAGGTGTTATAGGTCCATCATTAGATAAAAAAGGTAATAGTATAGGAGGCGTAAAGCTTTTAGAAGACTTGTCAAATGAATTAGAATTAAGTATTTTTTAATTACTAGGTGTATCAAAAGGACTTGTAAATAATTTTGTGTACTCTCTTACTAATAGCAAAGATTGAAACTGTCGAAATTTACAGTATTAGAATTTTATATTTTGTCGAATAATCTGTTTACACTTGATTTTTGTTATGTATACCATTCTTTAATTTAGCAAATAATGCTCAATAATTATTAACTAGTTACAGGATAAGGCTATGCTGATGAGCAGCCTGAGCGGTTATTAGTTTCTGACTTGAACGCGGGCAACTTGTTGCCCGTTTTGCGTTCAAGAGAAAACTAATGCTATAATCCTCAGGATTTGGGGACAATGCCCCAATTATGTTCCTTTAATATATTTTAGATTTATTGAGTTTTAGATTAATAAACTAAATTACTATTTACTATTCTTTGCAAGCATATCTAATTCTATATTTTTCAACAACATCCCAGTCCAAGTCTACGCCAAGTC
This sequence comes from Abyssisolibacter fermentans, assembly GCF_001559865.1. Lineage (NCBI taxonomy): Bacteria > Bacillati > Bacillota > Clostridia > Eubacteriales > Clostridiaceae > Abyssisolibacter > Abyssisolibacter fermentans. Next base: position 95,773 of record NZ_LOHE01000037.1, on the reverse strand, counting down.
CTGGTCCTTCAGGAGCATTGATATATCCTTCACTGTCTATGTCAAAAGGTTTTAATGCAGCTAAATCATGGCAATCATGTGGGTATGCATGTTCAAAATATGTGCAATTTCCATGAGACAGCATTACATGAAGATTTGCAGCCATAGCAATTGTATCTCCCCAAGACTGTATTTCACATCTCATGGAGTTAGCTTCTGCTAAATGCATTATTTTTCTCATAGGTGTAATTCCACCATTTACAGTAGCATCAGCTCGCACATCTGTCCATGCTCCATATCTTATTCCAGTTGCTATTTCTGCAAGGCTAAGCATACAGTTACCACCACAAGAAATTGGTATATTAGTTTTTTCAACTAACTGTTTGTACCCTTCAAGGTCATAATCATTCATTGGCGATTCAAGCCAAAACCAATCGTATTCCTCTAATAGTTTTGCCATTCTATATGAATCTTCTCTATTATAACTAAGGTCAGAATCCAAACAGAATTTAACGCCTGTTTTTTCATATCCAAACTTCTCTTGAATAAGTTTTACAAGTCTTAGATCATCTTCTATCTTACAATAACAATGCATTTTAATGAATTTATAACCTTTTTCAATAGCTTTACCAACCCAAGTTACATATTCTTCATCAGTGTTATAAGTATCTGTACTAGCATAAGCAGGAATTCGATCTCTGCAAGCTCCAAGCATTTGATATAATGGTAAATTAGCATATTTAGCAGTCAAATCCCAAAGTGCTATATCATACATTGCAACTGTAGTATTAGTAGCTACATTAGCTCTACTCTTCATCCAACCCCAAATAGATTCTCTATCAAGAGCAGATTTTCCAATTAAACCACCCATATATACTTTGGCTGCCTCGAAAGTAACAACATCTGCACAATCATAATTCATACCATATGTCGCTCCTATTCCTACATATCCATCTTCAGTGGTAATTCTACAAACATTATGAACAAGATCACATGGTTCATGCAAACCCCACTTTTTCCTAGCCATTGTAAGATCTCCATAGACAAACAACTCAACTTTTTTTATTGTTAATGGTTTACTCATAACTAATCACCTCATACTTATATTTTATTTTCATAAGAAGTAGCCTGAAAATTACTTTGTTGTTACTTTCTCACTTCTTTTTTTATCATAATGTTTTAATTACTTGAAGAATGTTAACTTCATCATTTCCTGTAGCTAACATTCCTGAAGCATCTAAAGTTCTTGTAATTCCAAGTTTAGTGTATAATTTGGGAATATATCCATCTGGATAACGTTTTTACTAGTTCCAAAACATCGTCTGCATAATTACGTTTCTTAATTTATGTCCTCTTATAAATTCTTGTTATGAAGATTCCCATATATAAACAAAATCCCGTTACTCTGTAATTTGCTGAATTAACTACTCAATAGATAATATCAGTTTTAATAAGTATAGCTATACTCTTTAAGAACGTCCTCATCTATATCTACTCCTAACCCTACTCTGTCAGGTACTTCTATTCTACCATCTACAGCTATGGCACGTTTTCTGTCAACATACTTAAATAACGGACTTTCACTTATCGAATATTCCATCAAATCGCCATACTCTGAAGACGCTAAGCTATGAATAGTTGCAGCAAATAGTATACCTGTACCAAATCCATGTGGAATAAGTTTACATCCGTAAAGTTTAGCTATCATCTCTATTTTCTTAATTTCTGTTATTCCACCACAGTTAGTTACATCAGGTTGAACTATGTCTACCCTTGTTTCCTTCATAAATTTAGCTACTTCTTGTACTGTTGTAATTGCTTCGCCACCTGATATCTTAATTTGAATCTTATCTCCAAGTCTTCTATAAGAATCATAATCACCTGGGGCAACTGGTTCTTCTATCCATTCTAGGTTGAATTGCTCAAGTTTTCTGGCTCTTGACAATGCAGTTGAATATGATTTCCATTGCTTACATACATCTATTGCTATACCTATGTCATCGCCAACTGCTTCTCGAACCGCTTTTGCAGAATCAACATCAAATTTTTCTGATGTACCAAAGCTTCCTCCACCATACTTAAGCAATTTATATCCACCATCTTTTACAGCATTCTTTGCAATTTCTGCTGTCTCTTCGTGGTCATCACTAGGAACGAACGTTCCATAAGCATCTATATAATTTCTATATTTACCACCCAATAATTGATATACAGGCACATTGTAATATTTCCCTGCTATATCCCATAATGCTATATCTATAGCACTAATTGCATGTATTGCAGCAGCATCACGACCATGATGCAAAGTCTTGTAGTACATTTTATACCACAGTCTTTCTATATCCAGTGGGTTTTCACCAATTAATAATTCCTTTAGTCCATAGGATATAAAATTACTATTAGGCATATTCACTAATGTTTCAATTAATGCACCATTACTATCAGCTTCTCCCCAACCAACTATCCCTTCATCAGTTGTGATCTTAATATTCGTACTACTCCAACCCCATGCACAAAATTCACCTATCGGAGCTACTCTTGTTTTAAAAACCTCTACATTTGTAATCTTCATTGTAACTTTACCCCCTATCTTAATGTTTAAAGTATGTCAACTTACTACTTCCCTATTATTACTTCTTATTATTACTTCTTATTATTTCTTCTTTTATCATTTGGTTATGCTCTTTATTTCTTCTTTAGTCAATTTTCCAAAATTAGTTAATAGTCCTTTTATTGAACCATAATTTGCAATACCTATCACAATTAACATAGGTGTAGCTACAACCATTGCAATAGTTTTTATTGTATTGATAGGAGCATCAATTAATACTAACATCAATGGGAAAAACGCAATAGCCATACACCAGTATAATTTGAAAATTGGATTTGGATTATCATTTGAATCTAATTTTTTTGTAGTAACCGATGCTAATGTAAATGAACAGCCATCAAGAGTTGTCGCCATAAATAATATTGCAACTATTGCAAATATTGCAATCATAATTTGAGGGAATGGTAATGTTTTAAGTACTTGAAGAATAAGCTCTGCATCCTTTCCTGCTGCTAACATTCCTGCAGCGTCTAAAGCACCTGTTAATTGTAAATTTAATGTATAATTTTGGAATATGCCCATCATGATAAAACTTCCAATACTTCCAGCAACCAATGTCATCATAATTACATCTTTTAATTTATGTCCTTTTGCAATTCTTGTTATAAAGATTCCCATAAACGGACCATATGTGAACCAGTAAGCAAAATAGAATACTGTCCAATTCTGAGGAAATCCTCCTTGAGTAACAGGATCTGTATAGAAGCTCATTTTAAAATAATTAGTTATCAATAGTCCAATTGCATTTGTAGCATTATTAATACTAAACAACTTAGGTCCCACAATAAATACAACAATCGTAAATATTATGCACAAATACATATTTAAATCACTAAGCTTAGACATTCCTTTTTGTAGCCCAATGTAAGAACTTAGCGTGAAAATAACAGATATAAATAATATTATACCGACGTTCATAGCAAAACTTTCTGATATTCCTAATAAGTCAGTAATACATTTAGAAATCATAGGTATACTAAGACCTAATGTAATACTTACTCCTCCCATTGCTGTTACAATAAATAACCCGTCTATGATTTTCTTTAAAGGACTTGATAATTTTCCTCCTAAAGCATTGTCACAAACTACACTTAATTTAAGTTGACGCTCCTCTTTAATATAAAAGCTGTAGCATACAGGTATTGCACAAATAGTAAATAATGCCCACGCCGATGGTCCCCAATGAAAGTAGTTGTATGTCAATGCCCATTCTACTGCTAAAGATGATTGTGCTTCAATTCCAAATGGTGGTGCAATATAATAGTAAATCGTCTCTAAAAAGCCCCAATACAATGTAGCAGATCCAAACCCAGCACAAATCATCATTGCAAAAAATTGCATCTTTGAAAATTGAGGATCTGTTTTACCCAATTTGATTTCTCCATACTTTGAAAATACGAGCCATGTTAATACTCCAAGTGAAATTATTGTAAACCATAAAAAACCAGACCCCATACCATTTAAGAGAAGCCATAACAGCTTATCTGCAACCATTTTTCCTTTTTGTGGAAATATTGCTATTGATATTCCTAGCAACAGCACCAATGCTGTACTTATAATGGTTAAGGGTAGATCAATATTTCTTCTTTGTTTTTTTCCATCCATTGTTCATTTCCTCCTTTATTTTCTTGGAATTAACTGGTATCTGTACTTTTTCTAATTTAATTATTGTGTATTCCCTATAAATTTTGTTAATTAAATTTTCTTCTTAGTCTATGTACTTACCCACCTCCTACAATTAGAATGATTGTATATATAATCATTCAACTTATAGTTTACGCAAAATACGTACCAAATCAAAAACATACATAACTGCTTATATTTTTGCTATTATAAGCCAAATATTCTCTATTATAATGAGTTAAAATGTACTCAAGAGTATATTTTAACTCATTAGTTGCATCTACCAATAAATATCTACTCAACTTTTTTAATATTTTCTACTTGTAGACATATAGGTTTAGTTGATAATATTTCTCCATAATCTTCTTTCATCCATTTTAATCCAGATAGAACAAGTATAACTAAAATTGGAATCAACGGTAAAGCGGTAATTATTGATGATAATTGAATAACTTTTAATCCATTTACCATAAACAATCCTGCTACAAACATACCAATAATAATTCCCCATAAGGTTCTCAACCATCTAGCTGGTTCCTCATCTCCCTTAATATTTTTAGTACATTGTGAAGCAAGGGTATATGCCGTTGAATTTAATGGTGTAGAAACAAAAAGGAAACACATAATTGTATATACTGGTATTATCAACCATTTTGCAAATTTCATTGTACCTAGTATTTGAAGTATCACTTCTGGTTTAGATAAATCGTTTAGCATTTGTCCAATATTTAATGTACCTGATTCAACAATACTAATACTATATCCACCCCATACTGCAAAGAACACCCAACTCCCTAGAGTTCCAGTAAATAAAACAGCCAGTATCATTTGTTTTATTGTTCTTCCTTTAGATATTCGAGCAACAAACATTCCCATCATAGGTGCATATGCTACTCCCCATGCCCAAAAAAACACTGTCCAAGTTTCTGGGAATCCTCCATTAGCTATAGGGTCTGTCCATAAACTTATCCTAGCAAAATCAGTTATTAAAATTCCCATACTATTTGTAAAAAGATTTAATATTAATAAAGTTGGACCCATCACAAATGTAAATATTAATAAAGCTATCGCTAATAAAGTGTTAAAATTAGAAAGTTTTGCTGTTCCTTTTGTTAATCCAGCCCACACAGTTAGAGTGAAAAATGCAGTCCATATTAAAAGGATAAACAGTTGCAACCCAACAGTTACTTGAATTCCCGTTAAACTAGAAATAAGTTGAGCTACTAAAGGTACTCCTAATCCCATAGATGTTCCTACTGCACCAATCATGGCAAATACAACTAATACATCAATTAATTTTCCTGGCCATTTATCTGAATATTTACCAAGAATTCCTTTGCAGGCAGCACTAATTCTTAATCTTGTAATGCCCTTTACATGTATAGCATATGCAATTGTAAAGGTTGGTAATGCCGAAAATGCCCATATGCTAATTCCCCAATGAAACAGTGGAAGCATGCCTGAATATTCCTTTGCCAAAGTTGAATTTGGTTGCATCAACAATGGTGGTGTATTAGCATAATAAAGTGGCTCTAAAAACGGCCAATATGCTATACCAATAGCAATACCCGAACAAAATATCATAGCACACCAAGTAAATGTTGAAAATTGCGGCTTTTCCTCAGGCTTTCCTAACTTAATTTTTCCCCATTTGCTAAATGATAGCCAAAAAAGAAACACAACAGTAATAAACCCAAAAGAGAGAAACAACCATTTAAAATTAACTGTAATGAATTTGAATATTGTATCAACTGCATTTTTAGAACCTGGTAATACAACTAGTAAAATGGTAATCACTAAAGTAGCAAAAATAGCAGGTAGCATTAATGAAAAATCAATATTATTTTTTTTATTCATAACTCTGTCTCTTTTCATCACTATTTAAAACTATTAGAGCATCTGCTGCACATACTCCTTTTCCTTCTTCATAAACAAATAAAGGATTTATATCAATTTCTTCAATAGAATCTTTCATTTCATATGCTAAATTCGATAGTTTAACCATAGTATCCACCACCCCTTGTATATCCAATGGTTGATTTCCCCTATATCCTTTGAACAATTTACTAGCTTTTAACTTATTTAGCATTTCAGTTGCTTCAAATTCATTTAAAGGAACAGGATATAAAGCAACATCTTCAAACACCTCTACGAATACTCCTCCTAAACCTGCAAGAAGCATAGGTCCAAATTGTTTATCATTATTGATGCCAAGGATTATTTCTGTACCATATGGCAACATTTCTTGAACTAGAACACCATTAATTTTTGCTTCTGGACTATAATTTTTAGCATTCTTAAGTATCTGTCCATATTTTTCCAATAGCTCTGCTTCATCTTTTATATTCAACATAACTCCACCTGCATCTGATTTATGAGGAATATCAGCTGATTCAATTTTAGCTACTACTGGAAATTTAAACTCTTTATTAACTTCTAATAATTCTTTTTCTGAAGTAATAACTAATCCTTTTGTAGTTGGAATTCCATATTTACTTATAACTTTTTTACTTTGTTCTTCTGATAATACTTTTTTTGTTTTAATATCAGATGTTTTACTTATTGCAACATCAAGGTTTCTTTTTTTATGATCGTAGTTGATAAAATTAGTTAAATGCTTTAAAACATTAAATGCATTTTTTGCACTCGGTAATATTGGCACACCAGCGCTTTCTAATTTTTCTCTAATGCCTTTTTCTCTTGTGCTTTCAAAAAATGATAGTACTGCTACAGGTTTTGTACCTTCCATATTTGCAACTTTTACTATTCCTTCAGTCATTGGTACTACAATATCGCCTTCAATCAATCTATCATGTATATTAACACCTAAAAGCACCATATCCACCATTGGATCATCCATTACTACTTTAATAGCTTCTGCATATAAATCAGGATCATAGGATAGAGAAGCAGTCATATCTAATGGATTGTTTGGGGTTGAGTAATCCGGTAGCATTTCTTTAAGCTTGTCAAGAGTATAATCAGAAAACTGTGGAAAACTAATATTGTACATATCTGCAACATCTGCACAAATAGTTGTTTCCCCACCAGATAGATTCATAGATGCAAAATTTGATTTTTTTGGTAATTTTCTTATTGTACTAAAAAACATTGCTGTTTGCACCAATTCTTCAATATCATCTACTCTAATTACTCCAAATTTCTCAAATATTGCATCAAAAGATTTGTCTGAACCTGTTAAACTTCCTGTATGTGCAGTAGCTATTTCCTGAGCTTTTTCTGAACGACCAGATTTTAATACTACTATAGGTTTTCCTTTAATTGCTGCTTTTCTAAGAGTTTCAATAAATTTAGGAGTGTTTTTCAATCCTTCTAAATATACGGCAATTACTTTAGTATCTTTATCTTCCACTAGAAAATCTAGATAATCTTCAAGCTGTGTTACAGAACTATTTCCACATGATATTAAGTAAGATAATTTAACCTTCGACATAAACATTAAGGTTTCACATATTTGACCACTCTGTGAGATTAAACCTATACCACCATTTTTATTATAATTGTCAAGCTGTACACCAAAAGAGTAAATTCTGTTACTATAATTGATAAATCCCATACAGTTTGGTCCCATTAGAGATATATCGTACTTTTTACATATTTGAACTAATTCCGCTTCTATTTTTCTGCCTTCTTCACCAGATTCCGAATAGCCACTTGCATAAACTATTGCTGCTTTACAGCCAAGTTCTCCAGCTTCTTCTAAAATTTTATTTACAATTTTTATAGGAGTACATATAATAACCAAATCAATTGTCTTAGAAACGTCCTTTAATGATGTATAACATTTCTTACCCATCACAGTGTCTCTATTTGGATTAATAAAGAATACATTGTCATTTAACTCTGATTGTATTAAATTCTTACAAGTAGCTCCGCTAAACCCTTCTTTTTCAGATGCTCCTACTACTGCTATGGATTTAGGTTTGAGTAATTTATTTAATTTCACTGTTTTCCTCCTTAACATAATTAAAACTTGCTTCAAATACTTTTAAATTATTTAGTGGATCTATATTTTTGTTTCTTAAGTAACTATCAATTTCAGTAACAAATGTCTCTTTATCAAATATTCTAGTAGCAGATGCAATTGCCCCTAAAGCAGAAATATTAGCTCCTCTAGGATTATTCATACTAGTAGCTATTTCATTCATAGGTACTTCAACTACTTTTATGTCATCTCTATAATTCATATCCTTTATCAATGAACTATTTACAATTAATGTCCCGTTCTCCTTGACATCATCTTGAAATTTTTCTAATGATGCTTTATTCATAGCCACCAATATATCGATTTTTTTACAATATGGACTTGCTATCTCATCACTACTAATTTTCAAAGAACAGTTGGCTGAACCTCCTCGCTTTTCTGATCCATATGAAGGAATCCATGTCACATTTTTATCGTCACTCATAGCTATATTAGCTAGTATTAAACCAGTTAATAATACACCCTGACCTCCAAATCCAGAAATAATAATTTCATTCATCTTATATCACCTCTCCATTTGTAAATTCCCCAAGCTTATAATATGGTATAAATTCATCCTCAATTTTTTTCATACACTTAACGGGATCTAGTTTCCAGTTTGTAGGACATGGTGCAACTATCTCTACCATTGAATAGCCCTTATTATTCAATTGTGCTTCAACTGCTTTTCTAATGTAATTTTTAGTTTTATTTATCTCTTTAAAGTTTGTTATAGTTCCCCTTGCTAGATATGCTACATTAAAGTTTTTTAGTAAATTAAATATATCTAAAGGTTGACCATGTAATTCTGCACTTCTTCCTTTAGTACTTGTTTTTGTTTTTTGCCCAATAAGTGTAGTTGAAGACATTTGTCCTCCTGTCATTCCGAAAACACCATTATTTAAAACTATAGTAGTAATATTTTCATTTCTAATAGCAGCATTTAATGTCTCTGCTATTCCGATACATAACGCATCTCCATCACCTTGATATGTCAAAACAAAATTATCATCTCTAACTCTTTTTACCCCTGTAGCAACTGCAGCTGCTCTACCATGTTGTGCTTGAATCCAATCAATGCCAAAAGAGTCTACCATAATACCACTACAACCTACTGCAACTATTCCTATAGCTTTACTATCAAGACCTTTTTCTTCTAATACTTCAGCTACCATTCTAAAAACAGTACCATGTCCACACCCTGCACAAAATTTATGTTCATCATGTAGTACTTTAGGTGTTATCCTTGTTTTTCCCATTTATAGTACCTCCTTTGCATCACTGTTTAATATTTCTTTAGCCATTTTTATTATTGTATCTTCATCTGGAATATAAGCAGAACTCGCATACATATGTACTGGTATTCTACCATTTACGGCTAATTTAATATCATCGACCATTTGACCCCATGAATTCATTTCAACACATATAATACCTTTTAAGCTATCCGATAGTTTATCAAAAGCTTTGTTGGGAAATGGAAATAGACTTATTGGTCTTATCAATCCAAGTTTTATTCCTTCTTTTCTTGCAGTTTCTATTGCTGCTTTACATATACGTGAGCTAATACCATAGCTAACTAGAACTACATCAGCATCATCAAGATATTTTTCTTCATATAATTGTTCGTTCTCTTGAATATTTTTCACTTTATCAGCTAAATATCTGCCATATGCTGCATAGGCATCTTGAGTATAACGCCCATATTTATCTTGCTCATGATAGTACATATTTGAAGTTACAATCTTATTTTTACCAGATTGCTTACCTTTTAATGCCCACTCAAATTTATTAGGATCATGTTGTTGCATATCAGGTATTCTAACACTTTCCATCATTTGACCAATTGCTCCATCACTTAATAATACAACTGGTGTTCTATACTGTTCAGCTTTTTCAAAGGCTAACAATGTATAATCTAAGTTTTCTTGCACTGATGAAGGAGCGTATACAATAGGTCTATAATCCCCATGACCTCCGCCCTTTACTGATAATATATAATTATCTTGAGCTGGAGATATATCTCCCAGTCCGCTTCCAATCCTCTGAACATTTATTATAACAGCAGGCAGTTCTGCTGATGCAATATATGATATTCCTTCTTGTTTTAACACAAAGCCTGGTCCTGAAGAACTTGTCATTGCTCTATATCCACAACTTGCTGCTCCATATACCATTGATATAGCACCTATTTCAGATTCAGCCTGTACATAATTCCCATCTACTTCTAACATTCTGTCAGACATATACTCAACTATTTCAGTTTGCGGAGTAATAGGATACCCTGCATAAAATCTACAACCTGCCCTTATAGCGCCTTCTGCTAAAGCTTGGTTGCCTTTCATTAACTTTTTTTTCATTTTTTACACCTCTTTCTTTATAATATCTCGAATACGTAATCAGGACATATGCTAATACATATTCCACATTTTTTACATTTAGTTTCATCAACTTGTATTACTTCATATCCTTTTTCATTAATTTTCTTTGAAGTACTAATAGCATTTACAGGACATCCATTTATACATAACAAGCATCCTTTACATTTCTCTGAATTAACCATAAGTTTAGTCATACAATCACCTCCAACATTTTTCCATGCTATGTTTTTTAATAGCTTACTTTACACTATGTTTAATAGCAAAATCCATGCCACAATTTAATACCCTATATTTTCAATAGATAGCTGTTTTTCTACATAAAAAAAAGAGTATAAATGAGTTTTTTTTAACTCACTTATACTCTTTTTCACTCAGTATTATTTTTCAATATATTTCTGGATTAAATTATTCGCTTTTGATTGGCTAATTTTTAATCTTTCAGCAAGCTTTCTTGAACTTGAATTTCTTTGATACAGGTCTTTTACCACTTTTTCCTCATAATTTTCTATTATTTCTTTTAGAGAATTAAATTCTAAATTAATATTACTATTTTTTTTAAGTTCGAAAAGATGTTTTGGAAGATGGCAAGGTTTTATAATTAATTCATCTACAATAACAACTAGCCTTTCAATTATGTGCGATAATTCCCTAGTATTTCCAGGCCATGAATAATTATTTACTATTGCAAAAGTTTCTTCAGATATTTCATGTATTGTATCGTACTTATTATTAAAATAGTTTAAAAAATATGAAGTTAGCAATGTAATATCTGTTTTTCTTTCTCTTAATGGAGGTATTAAAATCTCAAATACATTCAATCTATAAAACAAATCTTCTCTAAATCGTCCTGCCTCAACCATTTTTTTTAAGTCACAATTAGTTGCTGCTATAATTTTTATATCTACTTCTATTTTTTCAGTTCCTCCCACTGGTAAAAATCTTTTTTCCTGAATTACATGTAACAGCTTTGCCTGCAAGTCAAGCGGCAATTCAAATATTTCATCTAAAAACAATGTTCCACCATTGGCAATTTCTATAAGTCCTTTTTTCCCTTCACTTCTCGCTCCAGTAAATGCTCCTTTTTTATAACCAAATAATTCTGATTCAATTAATTCTTTGCTAAAGCTAGCACAATTTATATCTACAAAAAGTTTATTATTTCTATTGCTTTTTTTATGCATATATCTTGCTAGCATGGTTTTACCTGTTCCTGTTTCACCCATTATTAGGCAAGGAGAACTAACTTTAGATATTTTATTTGCAATATTTATAATATCTTTCATTTTTTCGCTTTTATAAATAATTTCTGATTCATTGTCTTGTGAATATTCTTTTTTTGACTTTTCTATTTCTATTGGATTGTAATGATTAATATTATTAATATAATCTCTACCAATCATAGCTACATATTTAAGCTCACCATTCCTATCAAATATAGGAGTTGCAATAGTTACTGATTCGCTTCCCATAGATAGTTTCTGCTTTTGTATAACAGACACTTTTTCATCATATACATAAGGAAGCATTTGCGGATTCCAATATTCTCTGTCTATAATTTCATAATATTTTTTCCCTATTATTTCATCTCTATGAACTCCATAATGCCTTAAACATGGATAATTTATGTATACTAATTTATAATTATTGTCCCAAATTACTATTTCATCATATAAATTATCAATAATATTAACAAATTCTTCAAGATTAATATCTATGTTTTCCATAATTCACCTCATAAATTTGCGTTTTTACGTTCATTTGTATAAGCATTTTAAATACTTAATTGAATAATGTCAAATGATTTTTATACCTAGAATCACTCACCCTAGTACAGACAGGGGGGCAGACTCGCTATTAAACTTTATAATATAGATATAGTTTGCTCTGACGCGTTTAACAACTCTGATAGTTGTTTTTGCTTCATCAATTAAAGCTTTTACTTTTCTAACAAATTCATCTTTTATCCTTTTTATTCATCTATTCTTTGACCTTACTTTTAGCATTTTAAATTTAATTTGATGTGTAAATTCAGTTGTGGCTATAAGTTCATCAATATTTACACTGCTGTTTTCGTTTTCTTTGTTTCTACTTATTGCTTTCTTAAGAACTATTTCTTCTGACACTAGCTTATAGGTCTCTTCTCCTTCAATTGTATCGCCATCCTCAATAAATTCCATATACATTATTATACCATAAAGTTTAATAGTTAGCCTGATCCCATCCGTTCCACCGAAAGCGTTAATTTACTGTAGGAAATATAGGGATAGAAAAACCCCTTCGTGATAGTACAAGAATTGTTTTGTTTTATTATAGCATATTTCCTGTTGACGCGTATTCATGTTTTGTATTTACAGTAACTCTCTCTTTAAAAGATATTTGATAAATACAGCTATGTAAAGGATGCTACGCACCCCGTTGGTGGCAAGTCCTTGACATACTTATATTTTCCAAATAATTAGCACTTAAGAGAATGTTAACATTATTATATGATTAAAATCATAAACTAAAATTTCAATAACTATACAATATACATTTTTACTATCCGCATATACCTCTTAAACTTTTTAATACATTATATAATTCATTGGTTTTACCTATTTTCTCTACTATAATGTCACTTTTAAATACTTCTAAATATTTCTTTCTTCTCTTTTTTTATATCTTATTAAATCTTGTATTTTATAGGAGGTGTAAAGCTTTTAGAAGATTTGTCGAACGAACTCAATTTAAGTATTTTTTTAATTATTAGGATGCATCAAAATGAGTGAACTCACATCAATATTTTTCATTTTGATACATCCTTTTAGGCATATAAAAAAAATAATTACGTTGCGAAGTATTTTTGATTATTTTCTAGGCATTTAATCACATACATACTTACTGTATTAAGTGATTAAGTAACAACGAAAAGACTCAAAGAACGAATAGAATGACTAGTTTATTTATTAAATATGCCTTATATTATTATAATGCAATGATAAAAAGAATACTTCCTAATGTAAGTGCAAATATTAATATTGAGTATCCTATATTATTTATTGTAAATAAACTATTAGATATTACTCTTGACAGATTTTCTTTACTATCCTGAGTTCCTTCTTCAATTATATATGAAGTATTGTTAATATTTTTTAATAATTCCTTTGTCTTTTTGGAAATTTTCTTATTAATTGGCTCGATATCTACTTGACTTAACTTTTTTAAAGATATAGCTATAAATGTCACACCTTCAACAATCATTGTATCAAAAACATGCAATATTTTAGCTGATATATGATAACTTATTGTAAGCACAGGTTTATAAACATCTGCTTCTAAACTCAAACATTTCAATGTAGGATTTACATATGTTTTTCCCTTTAGTAAGAACTTTTGAATAAACAAATAATATATTAATACTCCTAATGCTGTAACAAACAATGAGCTTTTTATACTCTCTAAACTATAAACATTTAAGTGAATTATTTCTTTTATACCAAACATTTTTAATGCTCTTGATAACAAAGGCTTTAAGCTATTTGGATTTAAACCTACATAAATTACTACTACAGCAAGTATAATCATTGGAATTATTGCTCTTTTTTTTATTTGCTCCTTGTATTGACCTGTAAATTTCTCATTTTTTTCAACAAATACAAACATAAAAATCTTTAATAAATAAGCAGTGGTAAATGCACTTGCTAAATAAAATATAATTTCAGCCATTATGAAAAATATATTGTGGTTTTCCTTTGCTGCTTCCGCTAAGGCTTCATGTAATATAGTCTTGCTTATAAAACCATTAAATCCAGGAAAGCCTATTATTGCAAACAATCCTACCAAAAATATAACTTTTAAAAGCTTTTTGTTCTTGCCAAAGCCTCTAATTTTATTAATGCTAAGTTCATGTAAAATCATATAAATTACACCTGCTGTTAAAAACAATAAAACCTTGAAAATCCCATGATTAAACACATGATACAATACACCTATGATAGCTACTTGTTTATCGTGTAAAACACCAACCAAACCAATGCCCAAGGTTATATAACCTGCTTGGCTCATACTGCTATAAGCTAGTATTCTTTTGATATTTCTCTGAAACATAGCCATAAATCCACCAAAAAACATATTTATAAGTCCTAAACCTATTATTATCATTGATAATAAATAATCTGAATCCATCATTATATTTACAACAATAATCATTCCAAATATTCCTGCCTTGATTAAAATTCCTGATAGAACTGCACTTGCAGGTGTTGGAGCTGCTGGGTGAGCTTTTGGAAGCCATATGTGTAATGGAAATATACTAGCTTTAGCACCAAAACCTACTAAAATTAAAAAGCTTATTACATATCTAATATTGCCTAATGTTTTTACCTTTAAAGGCAGCTCATCTATATTTAGAGTTTGAGTATAATCAAATAATAGAAATAACCCCATCAATAACACTAATCCAGCTCCAATAGCCATACTTAAATAAGTCTTTCCGGCATCTAGTGAGTATTTATCTTGGTCATGTATTATTAAAACATATGAAGTAAATGACATGATTTCAAAGAATGTAAATAGATTTAATAAGTTATTTGATATAAAAATGCCAATTGTACTACTAAGAGTAAGCATAAAAAATGCATAATATCTATTTCTATTCTTATACTTTATCAAATAAGCTCTTGAATAAATTATACATAAAAACCAAACAAATGCAGTTATCCACACAAATATATATCTAAAGGCATCTAATTTAAGGTCTAGCCCTGTACCCATTATGTTAGGAATAAAAACACTAATATCTCTTACTATCACTACTTTATATAAAAATGAAACTACTACAAGTAGTAACCCTGTTGTTATAAAGTTTATACGATTTCTATATTTTTCACTATATCTACCAACTATATATCCTATCACACACCCAATAGTCGGTATTGATATTAAGCTAATTAGAATAATACTATCCACGTCAAATTCACCCCTTTAAAGCACTTCATTTACTATACTTATTACATAATTTAATACTACATTAGGAAATAGACCTAAAAACACTATAATACCTGTTAGTATAGTAATAGGTATTAGCATATTAAACTCTGCTTCTACTTTTTCAATATTTTCTTGATCTTTTTTATGAAAAAAAGATGTTATTATTACTGGAAGTATATACATTGCAGTTAAGAAAGCACTTAACAATATTATTATTGGAAATATGACTTTATTGTCTAAACCACCTAGCGCAAGATACCATTTACTCACAAAAGCATTAGTTGGTGGTATACCTATAAGTGATATAGATGCTATAGCAAAACAACCCATTGTAATTGGCATACTCTTGCCAATACCTTGCAATTGTGAAATGTATTTTTTATGAGTCTGTACATATATAGACCCAGCACAAAAGAACAACGTTATTTTTATTACAGCATGGTTTATTAGATGCATCAAAGCACCAATAAGCGCACTTTTATTCAATAGTACTATCCCTAGTAAAATATATCCCAGCTGACTTATTGTAGAATAAGCCAATCTCTTTTTTAAATTATCTTGATGTAATGCTAATATAGAACCTAACAAAATTGTTAAAACAACCATTATGCTTAAATAAATATTTGCTCTTGTAGCTTCAACAACTTCAGCTCCAAATATATAATATGTTATTCTTATGAGTGCAAATATTCCTGATTTCACTACTGCAACAGCATGTAACAAGGCACTTACAGGTGTAGGTGCTACCATTGCTGCTGGGAGCCATGAATGAAAGGGAACCATGGCCGCTTTCACTCCAAAACCAACAAACATAACTATATATATTAACATCATATCTCTATTAGCATACATGATATTTGCTAGAACACCTCTGTTAGTAAAATCAAGATTACCAGTAAAACTATAAAGAATCATCATTCCTAACAATACTAATGTCGCTCCACTAAACGAATAAATGAGATATTTCTTCCCACTATATAATGCATCTTTACTTTCAGCATGTATTACTAAAGGAAATGTAGATAATGTTAACAGCTCATAAAAAATGTATAGTGTAAATAAGTTACCAGCAAATGCTATACCCAACGTTATCCCTAAAGTTGCTATAAAAAATGTAAAAAACCGTTTTTCGCCCTTTTCATGCTTCATATAGCTTATTGAATACGTTGTTGTAAATATCCACAAAATACTTACTAATAATGCAAACAAAACGCTTAATTTATCTATCTTAAAATATATATCTAAAAAAGAGCTGATCTTTACAAAGTGTACATTCACCTTTTCATTAGACTTTATTAAAGCAATAATAATTAACAGGTTTGTAATGACTGTAAAATATAAAAAAAAGTTTCTATTCTTCTTATTTTTAAATTTGATTATGTTTTTCAATTGTGCCATTAATAACGGAAAAAAAATCGGTAATAATAAAGTATATTTCATACATTCCTCCTAAAAATCTATGTTTATCAAATTTATTAACTGCAATGAAAATATCCCTGAAAGTACTATTAAAAAAGTTAAAATTGTTAAAGGTATCATTTTAGCTTTCTTAAGCTCTTTGCTTTTATATACCTTGTTTCTTATATTTTCTTCTCCAAAAAATCCATTTATTATAATTGGGAAATAATATGCTACATTCAATAAGCTGCTAAGTAATATCACTCCTACTAAATAAATTTTACCTGATTCTATGGTTGCAAGTGAAAGCTTCCACTTACTTACAAAGCCTGGCAATATGGGTATACCAACCATTGATAAACTACATATTGTAAATAAACCTAACGTTATTGGCATCTCTTTTCCTATACCTTTTAAATCTTTTATATACTTAGAACCAGTTTTATGAATCATAGCTCCAACTATCAAGAACAATGTTGATTTAGTAAGTGCATGACCTATAATATGAAATATACTAATTACAACTCCAAACTTATTACCTAAACCTATTCCATAAAAAATATATCCCATTTGAGCAATGCTTGAATATGCTATTAATCTCTTTACCTCCTTTTGATTAAGTGCAAATATAGAACCTGCTATCATACCTACTAAACCAAATACTAACAAAACATCTAATATACCTATTTCTTTAATTAAAGATATACCAAACACTCTATAATATATTTTTATTAGTAAAATTACTGGTGGCTTAATAACCAAAGCAGATAATATTGCACTTGAAGCAGTGGGAGCTGATGAATGTGCATCTGGCAGCCAAGTGTGTAAGCCAAACATAGCACTTTTAACCCCTAATCCAATAGTAAAAAGACATACACTGATTAGAATTAACCTATTATAGCTTTCTCCAACGTTCATAATAGCCTGCTGACACATATCCATATCTAAAACACCTGTTAAGGGATATAAAAATGCTATACCCATAAGCACAAGTCCTGAACCTAAACTACTTAAAATCAAATATTTAAGTGTCGCTTTTATACTCTCTTTGCTGTCCTTTACTGCTATAATCCCACAAGAAGTTAAGGCAGATATCTCTAAAAATACAAATGCATTAAATAAATCATTCGTAAATACTATACCTAGTAATGAAGCTAATAGTACATTTATTAATAAATAATAAAGATTTTGTTTTTCTATATTAACTTCATTTTTTATAATAAAATAACTGTAAAAACATATAAGCAAGGTAACAACACTGAATAATAGACCGATTATAGCCTCTGTATTGCTTATAAAGAATGTTATACCTATTGGTGCATCAAAATGACCAACTCTATAAGTATAGCTACCGTATTTATAAACATAAATAAAATGTACACACATCAATATAAATACTAGAAACAAACTAATTGCTGATAATTTTTTTGTATTTTTTTTATTTATTATTATAAATAAAAAGCCTGAAATAAAGAGTATCAAAATACTTAGTAAAGGTATGCTTCTAACTAAATCCATTGTTCTTCCTCCTTATTTCCATAATTTCATCTAATTCTATAGTTCCATAATACCTATATAACTTAATGGTTAGTGCTAATAACACTGCTGTAACGCTAAGTGCAACAACTATTCCAGTAAGCATTAATGCACTTGGTAATGGATCGACATAGCCACCACTTGTGCTATTTAATATAGGAGATTGCTTGCCTATAATAAAACCTTTTGCTATAAAAAATAAAAAAACCGATGTATCCATAATATTCATGCCTATAATTTTTTTTATCAAATTATTATGAATTAAAAGTGTCATAAATCCTATACCAAATAAAATAATTGCTCCTGTTTCAAAATAGTTATCTAACAAAATCTTCATACAATAAACCTCCTTGTCCTAAGCATGATTATGGTTCTATAGACTTTCAGAGTTAAATATATTAAAAAGTAAATAGACAGTAATGCTTACTATGACTCCAACAGCAATATTAAGCGGTAAAATAGCACCTGCACTAATTATATTTCCTGCTTTACCTAATGGTAAAACGGGCAAATGAAAATTATCACCTAAAAAATAATATCCTTTTAATAACCCATAAAATATTAAAGCTGTTGCCATAACTCTCATTAATTTTGTAACAGCTAAGATTTCATTTAGTTTCTCCTTAGGACAAATAAAGCTGTAAAGTATTAAACTAGCACCAGCTATAGTACCTCCTGCAAAACCTCCTCCAGGCGATAGATGTCCAAAAAACATAACATATACACCAAACATCTGAATAAAAGGAATTATTACTTTTAGCATTTCTCTTAATATAACGCTATTCATATATTCACATCCTATTTTTTTAATAAAAGAATTACTATACATATAACACCTGTAAATAAAACAGTCGCCTCACAAAAAGTATCAAACGCTCTGTAATCTAATATAATACCAGTCACTACATTTATAGCTCCTGTATCTTTTACTGAATCATCTATATATTTTTTTGAGATAGTTCTCTTTTCAAATGCTTTATCACTATGAAAATCAGCTAAATCACATACTCCTAGCAATAATATAGATATAATAATTATAGTAATAATTATAGATAAAAAAATTCTCATCTCTTAATACCTCTAATCTTTTTAAGTGTTATAACAAATAGAATTGTAGTAATACCTGCTCCTACTGCCGCCTCTGTAATTGCAACATCTGGAGCATGTAACTGCTGCCAGAGTATAGCCATTATTAGTGAATAAACCATAAATATAATTACAGCAGACAATAAATTTCGTATAACTGAAACTGTTATGGCTGAAATTATTAAAAATGCTATCATTATAAAACTAAAACTTTCCACAAATTTCACTCCACTTCGTATTTAATATAACTTAATAAAGTTATTTTTTATTCGCAGCTTTTGCAATTAAATGTGCTATGGTAGGATTACTTATCCATACAAATACAATTACCAACATAAGCTTTACAGATACAAAGTTAAAACCATTGTGTAATGCTAATGCTGACAATGATAGAGCTAATCCTAATGTGTCACATTTTGCTCCGCTATGGATTCTAGTCATTACATCAGGAAATCTCAATATACCAATTGTTCCAACTGAAAAGAAAAATAAACCACCTAGTAGTAATATAATTTCAAGAATACTCTTTATCATTTTTTCCTCCTGTTTTGTGTATATTGTTAACCCTGATTATTCATATAACTTTGAATAATATGCTGTATAATTCTGAATTAGAAGATTTCAGTAAATTCGAAGGCATACTAGGTTGGTATGTCGAGAATTTAATGGATATCTTCTAATCAGAAGGATGCAATATAGTATTCTATTTTCTATGATTAATCTGGGTTACAAACAAATATTGATGATAGAAAACTAATAAGTGCATAAACTAGTACCACATCAATAAAAAATGTTTCATGTATGATAAATGCTACTGAAGCAATTAGCACAATAGTTTTGGTACCTATAATATTTATTGCAACTAGTCTATCTAATTTTGAAGGACCTATTACAGCTCTTATCATACAAAGTAAAATATTTATGCTAAGTGCTATAATAAAGATTTTTATTCTATACTCCATAATTCATCTCCTCAATTTTTAGAAGTATTTTTTCAAGCTTTAAATCCTTTAAGTTTTCACTATCTCTTTTAGTAAGACAGTGAATATCTAGTCTATCGTCTTTAATATCTATTGTTAAAGTTCCTGGTGTAAGTGTTATCGAATTTGCTAATATAGCTATATAAGATTTGGATTTTAGAGAAGTTTTAATAGAAATTACATTTGGTGATATTTTAATATTAGGTTTTAAAATTATTGCAGCTACCTTAAAGTTTGCTATAATTATTTCTTTGATTAGAATTAATGAGTACCATACAAAATATAGAACTTTAAATATACTAAAACTACTTGTCTTATTTGTTTTAATAAAGCTTCTGTTCAAATAGCAAACAATCAAGCTTAATACAAATCCAATTACTACAGTTTCTATGTTAACGCTTTCAGCTAAAATGATAAAAAACAATAATAATATAATAATCAAAATTATTCTCCTTTGTTTAATTAGTTAATGTATTATATCGCAAAAATCATACCAATTTTTTATTATCTCTTGAAACACTGTTGTTTACCTAATTTTCAAATTTAGATCATATAAAAAACAGAGTGATTTTTTACTCTGTTTTTATTTTTATATAATTTTGTTTTATTTTGATACACTTTTAGTTTATTTATTGTTTCATTTTGTTACACGTGTTTCAAAATGATTCATTAGTACGTTCTTTATTACCATCCTTTGTAAGTCACGTAGCTTATTATTTTTGATTGAGCTATGGAAGAGATTTTTTAACTCGCAGAAGAGCGTATTCATTTACTTTGAAATACTCCCTTTTAATAAATACTTATCCATCTTCCTGTACAAAGTACTTCTTCCAATACCTAAAAGCTTTGCTGTCAAAGCCATGTTTCCTTTACATTTTTTTAGTGCTTCTATAATTGTATTTTTTTCTATTGCTTCTAAATTGTAAATATCGTTATATATTGCAATATTATCAGTATTTTTATTATCCATATCTTCAAATATATATCTTGGTAAATCATTTGATGTTATGTATTGATTATCTTTTACCATATTTATTGCTCTTTGTATTACATTTTGTAATTCTCTAATATTTCCAGGCCATGAATATTGTTTTAATGCTTTATAAAAACTTGAATCTATCCCTTTTATTTTTTTATTCATCTTATCTAAAAATTTATAGATAAAATAATCACTAACCTCTGTTATGTCTTCTTTTCTATTTCTAAGCGAAGGAATATATATAGGCATTACATTTAATCTATAAAATAAATCATCTCTAAAATTGCCTCTTTCAACTTCTTTTTTTAAATCTTTATGTGTTGCTGCTATAACTCTAACATTAACTGGAACTACTTCATGTCCACCAACTCTTGTAATTTGTCTCATTTCTAACACTCTCAACAAACTTACCTGAGCATCTAATGGCATATCTCCTATTTCATCTAAAAAAATAGTACCTTCGTTAGCCCGTTCAAATTTTCCATGCTGCCCACCTCTTCTTGCTCCAGTAAATGCTCCTTCTACATATCCAAATAACTCGCTTGCTACCAGTTCTCTTGGTATCGCTCCACAATTAAGCACTACAAAGGGCTTTTTCTTTCTATTACTTTCATTATGAATAGCCTGAGCAAACATCTCTTTACCTACTCCACTTTCACCTAATAATAATACTGTAGTATCACTAGCTGATGCCATCATAGCCATGTTTTTTGTGTTCTTCATGGTTCTACTATCACCTATAATATCATCAAACGTAAATCTTGCCTTTGCTCCAACTATTTTATTAACAAGCTTATGAACAACCTTTTCATTTTTAAAAGTTATAACTATACCCTCAAGACTTTCCGAAGCCAAAAACTTTATAGGTGTTATATTTACTATGCACGGATTACTTTTACCACTTTTTGTTTTAAAATATATTTCTTCCTCTTCAAATCTTCTTCCTTTTTCTATCAAGTTTTCAATCCTTAGATAATCATTTTTATATAAAATGCTTTCTATTCTTTTACCCACAATATCTTTTTCCTTTAATTTCAAAAATCTTCTAGCAAACAAATTAATATCTTGAATTACTCCTTTACTATCTGTACATATTAAGCCTTCTGATATAGATTCCATTATTGCGTAAAAATGTTTGTTAGCTAAGTCCAATTGCTTATTTATATTTTCTAATTTCAATTCATTTTCTATAGCTTGAGATGCAGCAATTACCATACCTAACGTATGTGGATATATATTATTTTTTACTCCTGTTAAACTTAATACTCCAATTATATTATTCATATCGTCTTTTATAGGACATGCAGATGAAGTCCAATTATGATATATTTTGCAAAAATGTTCCTCTCCAACTACTTGTACGGCTTTTCCAATTTTTAAAGCAAGTCCTATTGCATTTGTTCCAATTACATCTTCTCTTATATTACATCCTTTGTAAAAATTCAATTTTCCATATTTATTGATAAAGCCTGGTTCTCCAAGCCATTCAAGAACATATCCATCTTTATCTGTAAATCTAATTATAAGGTTTGGACCTCCAACAAGCTTATTCAAACTTTCCATGAAAGGCTTAGCTCTTTTTATCAATGGTAACATCTTTTGATATCTATGCGACAAATCTTTACTATTTAAAGATATTTGGATTTCATTAATATAAGGATCTATTCTATATGTTTTACTTCTTTCCCACGAATCTATAATAATATCCCTAATAGTCTCATCTTTATTGCCTTTATGAATAAATTCTTTCCAAGTCTTTAAAGTTACGCCTCTTCCAATAGCAAGCTTATCCAAAATAGCACCCCTCTCAAAAACTAAAAAATAGCTTCACCAAATCGTCTATATATACTACTCCCAGATAATTGGGCGTTACATGAATAATCGTAGTTACTTATTTTTATATAATTCAATATCGATTTTATTATCGTCTATATTAACATTTACTTTATCAACCATCATTCCTATAAGTGTAAGTTCAGTGTCTACATCGCAATCGCCTGTTAATTCCCAATAGTATTCTTCCATTGCCTCTTGCTTAGGACAGTTGAGATATTTTATTAAATTATCTATTTTTTCTTCGTTATTTTTCTTCGTATAATTACTTTTTGCACATATCTTATACCTATTTTTCTCATCTTTAATATTAACAAATACATCATCTGCTCCTATTGACAATAGATATGTTATAAGCTCATCTACTATCTTAGATATTCTTTTTTTAGTATGTTTCATTAATCCTCATCCTTTCTAAAAGCTTCTATTATAGGTACTAAAATAGATGCAACTATACCTGCTGCAAATCCATTATTATATAAATTCATACCACCATGTAAAACTCCTACATTTAAAACAACTGAAGAATGAATAAATCCTGCTACTGTTCCATAAAACCATCCAAACTCTCCAGCTATTGGTGCTAATGCAGTTCCAAACAAAGCTGCCAATTGTATAGATGGATCATTGATAGCCCATACTTTTATTAGTGATCCTAAAAATACTCCTAAAAAAATAGGTAGTATATTTTTGTAATGTTTACCAAATGCTCCAAATCCAACTATTGTTAATATTCCGCTTATAGTTGGTCCATTTAAATCTCCTCTTATTAAGATAACATATGATAGTGCAATTAATCCATTTAAACCCATATTGATTAGCGTAGGTGCAAAGCCTTCAAGTAAAATAAAATCTGTAACCAATCTACCTGTATATTTACTTATATTCTTAACACCTTTAAATGACTTATTATTTAATATAAATCCTGTAATAATAAATGAAATAAACACTATGCAAAAATACGTTCCCAATAACAAATTATTTCCTCTAGTCCATATCATGCGTGGATTTGGTAAAAATCCAAATGATTTAAAAATCGAAACAAATATAGTCCCTATCATACCTGCTGCAAATCCAATATTGTATAAGTTAAAACCTTGATGAACCCTAATAAGATAAGTTGCTAAAGGAGGTAATATAAAGCCAATAGTTATTCCAATAAATACACCAAAGACTAATCTCATAGTTAATGAAAATGATGTGCTAAAAATAATTTCAGTTACCATCGGAGCCATAGCAGTTCCAAATAAAGCTACATAAATATATTTAGAGAATTTTTCCTTTTGCACTCTCGAATATAAATACACCCCTAAAACTATAAACCATACGTTAAATAAATTTTTACCAAACAATGCAAATCCCGATATTAGAAACAATGCCGCAAATGTAGCTCCGTTAAAGTTAACTTTTAACCGGTATAATAAAAATATAAATATCAAAGTGAGTAACCCAGCATTTAAAAAGGCTGCACCTATTCCACCTACTCCAATATAATCTGTTATAAGAGTATCTGGTTCTATCATAATCCTGTATAAACCAATAAATATTGATTTAGGATTATCTACAGCAAACCCAAACAATATCAAAGATATAGCATAATAACTAAGTATTTTAAATTTTAAAGGATTAGTAATATCTTCTCTTATCTTACCTCTTATCAGTTTTATCAAAATACCTCCTTACATATTCAGATTCAATCAACAGATATAAATTATACATATATCTGTAGTTTGTTTTATGTTTATATTATAATATAGCCTTAAATATCGTCAACTATGTGTTAAATAAAATGAAAATTTGCTATCAGATTCTAATAAAACGTTTACAATATATTATTTACAGCATTTTTTGAACTCTTGTCAAAATAGTAGGACTTTTTATTATAAAATTTATGTATCTCCGAGTAAAAAAAGTCTTGTATGGCTTCAATCTAAAAACGTTGAGTCACACTTACCTCAAAGGTTGACCCTAAATAGAAATTTTTTAAACTTTTACCCAGATAGTAGGACTTTTTTATTACATAAAAAAATATACTCCTCCTTTGGGTAAACAGTTTTTATTTTTTATACTGTCTACCATAAGAGGAGCATATCACTATCTGGGCTTATTTTGATATTAAACTATTTCCTTTTTTATTTAATCTTTTTCTTATACTAATTAACAATAAGTAATTTATAGTTAACAATGCAGGTATAAGATATAGTATGCTACTAACCTTATAATTCATTGATATATATGCTCCAACCATCGGAGAACAAATCCATCCAATACTGCCAACTAAACCTTGGTAACCAAAGAGTTCTCCTCTTCTTTCTGGACGAGTATTCTCAGCTGTTATAGATGTAATAATAGGTTCTACTCCACCAATAAAGAAGAATAATAACCCATACAATAATGCAAACATGTATAGTGAACCAGCTTTAGTCAAGCTTAAAGAAACAACAAACGCAATACCTAATAATATTGTTACAATTTTTAATTTATCATACTTATCACCTAACCTACTTATAGTAAGTCCCGAAACGGCTGATGCTATTCCAATAATTCCATTGATGTAACCTGTTAATTTAGATGCTCCTTCAGTTGTATTTAATACTCCTTGTATATATAGTGGAAGATATGGTGAAAATATAGTTCTTGTAACTCTATGAAAAAACAAAACTACAATTAACGAAACAACCAATGGTGTAAATAATTTGTAATTGCTCTTTTCCTTATTTGAATCTTGTTTTTCACTTCCCTTAACTACAACTTCTTTCTCTTCAACAACAAAAAATAGTACTAAAAGAAAACCTATTAACATTACAATTGAACCTAAAAAAAAGCTGAATCTAAAACCAAAATTATCTGCAAAATACCCACCTAAAACAGGACCAATAGTATATCCTATAAAAGTTGAAGACGAAATAACTCCTAAAGCATATGAAAGCCTTTCTTTTGGAGTTGTTGCAGCTACAAATGCTGTTGCGGCTGTTATTGTTCCGGTAAATAATCCTTGACAACCTCTTAATATCACCAACTGCCAAACATTAGTTACAAAACCCATACCCGCAATTACTAATATTGCAAAAAACATTGCTCTAAGTATCATTAACTTCCTACCGTATTTATCTGCCAACTTGCCCCAAACTGGTGCCATTATAGCCATTGTTACAGCAGGTGCAGTTGATAAAATACCAGTAAAAAATTTTATTTGCTCTGGTTCTACCACTCCTAATTTTTGTATGTAAAATGGTAAAAATGGCAATCCTAACCCGAAGCTTGTCAGAGATATTATTTGAGTAATCCATAATGCATATAAATTCTTCTTCCACCGTTGCATAAAAATCCTCCTGTCTTTTATCTTTCTACAATATAATAACACAAATCTAAATTTTAAAAAGCTATTTTTTATTTTTTTAAGGTAATCAAAAGCTAAAATCATACTTAGCATAGATTGAAAATATATGTGAGCCTTTTATTAATCTTTCAATTTGTAACTCCTACTCACTTCGCTCCTAAGAGTAATCAATTCACAAGAAATAAGGGCTACTCTTTTCAAGCAAGCCCTTATTTTCTATGAAATACATATATTTATAACACTAAGTATATTCCTTTCACCTCATATTTACATATAACTATTTATTGAGATTTACCCATGAATCAAAGTCATTTTTCATAAACGAATCAGCTGCTACTTGTGTTTGTAGAATTTTAAAATGTTTTCCTTCTCTTTTACCCATATGTCCCTTAAATATCTTTACTACAACATAACCTATTATACTTATAATAACAAATGCTGCTAACACCTCAAATATTACTGATGTAGATGTAGTAAAACCTATATCCTTAATCATTTTAGTTAAAGCATTCTTGTCTCTTAAATCACCTCTACCAAATAATACAACATTATTTTTATCATATCCATAAAATACACCATTATTAGAATGACTTACTTTTAAATCCTTCATATGAATAGATGTTAATGAATTTTCAGTCTCGTCACCAATGATAATTAAATTTTTTGGTTTTTCTTTATCGTTATTATTCATTTTGTATTGATTCAGACTTAGATTAATAGCATTATGACCTTTATTATTGGATATATATTCAGCTAAATCTTCTGCTGTCTTACTATGTTTATCAGATGCAACAACAACTATATCCACTTAACTTCAACCCCTTTAAACATAATCCTCCCTCATAGTTATAATATGCAATTAGCGTAATAATCTACACTAAAAAAGAGTTTAAAAGGGTTATATATTACTTAATTTATTAAAATCCCTATCAGCATTAATAAAATATATAAAGCAAAACCAGCTAATACAAACCTCTTTATGATAAATCCATAATATTTTTCTAACATTTTTGTTTCATCAAGTATAGGAGGGGACTTTTCTTGTAATCCTTCTATATTCAAAGACATTGATGCTTTTATACTTCTGCAATATTCACAGTTTTTCAAATGCTGGTCAACAAATTCTTTTGTTTCTTTTCTACATAAATTTTCTTCATATAAAGGAAGTAAATCTAAAATTATATTACAATTCATAATTATCCACCTTCTCATACAATTGTCTAAATTTTATTCTAGCCCTGTATATTGTAACCTTAACTTTAGCAAGACTCCAATTAAGCTTATTAGCAATTTCTTTATAAGACAACTGTTCTATATCAAATAAAATCAGAGCATTTCTTTGATCATCATTCAGCTTATCAAGTATATTATAAATCATTTGAGAATTTTCTTTACAACTTATATATGCTTCTGGGTTTTCATCTCTTTTATTGTTAACAGCTAATTGTTC
Organism: Abyssisolibacter fermentans; assembly: GCF_001559865.1. Classification (NCBI taxonomy): domain Bacteria; kingdom Bacillati; phylum Bacillota; class Clostridia; order Eubacteriales; family Clostridiaceae; genus Abyssisolibacter; species Abyssisolibacter fermentans. Next base: position 67,624 of record NZ_LOHE01000037.1, on the reverse strand, counting down.
GTATGGTAATTCTTCAAATTGGAATTTTTTATTTTTTCTAACATATGAAATGAACTCATTTCTAGCAATAGTCAAAACCCAATTTTTTATTGAAGCCTCTCCTCTATAACTATAAAGAGATTTAAAAACCTTCAAAAACACTTCTTGTGTTAACTCTTCAGCAACAGCTTTGTTTTTGAGTTTTATATTTAAAAAATAGTAAACTATATCTTTGTATTCTCTATAGATATCTTCAATTTTTTTATCCATAATTTATTTACTCCATAATATACTCCATAAGCTTATCCACAATAAGAATACGCCTACAAAAGAACATCCTAAATAAAAAACTAGTCTAACTTTTTTTATTAGCTTTTTATCCTTTTCACTTAATACATCTACTTCTGTCATTAGTTTCTTTGCTTTTTCATCTGGTATATAATTTTTACATTCATCACAAGCAGAAATATGCCCTTTCACCCATGCTAGAGTTTCCCCTTCCAGTCCTTCTATACCGTAATAGTCTATCAAGTCTCTTACCATCATACAATACTTACTCATTTTTAATCACCTTCCCAAAATCATATAATGCTTTTACATTACCTGTTTCTGAGTCAACTCTATATACATGGTGTTCTTTTTTACCAAAAGGCGTAATTTCAATAATATATCCGTAATTACAATTATTATCTTGGTCAATAAACATACCTAAACTCACTTTTGATTTATATATCTGCCAAGGCTTATATAGATTCTTTACTGATTTTAAAGCTCTATTTCTTGATATTTTAAATTCTGAGTAAGTAGGTTTATTATTATTTTTAGTTTTCCATTTATAGAAACTAACAAGTTCTTCATCATTATCTAATTTAATAATTATCTTATCTTTTTCATTAGAAAATATATATTCTGTACCTTCAATTTTAAAACTATATTCTTCATCATCATAGAATAATTTGAAATATCCTAGTACTTTATCTTTGTTTTCTGTTTTAGCAGAAACTGCTTTTTTGTTTTTTGCACTATATCTTATAATATCTCCACTTAAAGTATCTATCCTTAATGTTTCTTTATGTTTAGTATAAATATTGACAATTGGATTACTGCTATAATCATTAGAAATATTATTAATTACATAAGGTGGAACGTCATTGTTTAACTTTTCATAAAACTTTGTAACAATATCTTTTACATTACTTTCTGTCATTTCTATATCATCAAAATATGACAATGGATAAAGTCCAAAATTACTGTTATAACCAATCAATTTACCATCTTTACTCCACACTAAGTCTCTTCCGTCATTGTACAAATTGTGTTCTTGATCTGCAATTTCTCCATTTGTAAACTTTAATGGAAATTTAATTTTAAACACTTCATCATTTTCTTCAATAATCATTTCTTCAACTAAAGGATTGTATGGATTATCAATTGATTTTAACCATTTTACTGTCATATCTTTTATTTCTTCTTTTGATTTTATTTCATCTAAATATACAACTTTTACATCTCTGGATTTTCTATATATACTAAATATTCTATTATTAGTTGAAAAAAATCTTATTCTATAATCATTTATAACACTTTCTATTTCATAATATAATATTCCTCCACCAGAGCCAATAACATTAAACGGTGAATCATAATCATTTAAAGCTTTCCTTGCAATCATTTCACATGTTTTAATATCACTCAAACTAGCATTTTCCCTTACTGTTGAATCCCAAATTGGCTGTGTATTATCAATACTGTAATCAAATAAATTATAAAAAGGGTTTAACAAAATAATACAAATGCATGCTGTAATAGTAGTAAAGGTTTTTGTAAATATACTTTCTTCTTTATTTTTTTTATGTATTAAATAATAAACCATTTCATAGCTACCTAAAAGGAATAAGAACAATGATGATACAAGTAAAGCAGTTCTGTCGCTACTTGTAAAATTACTACTTTGCTCAATTAATCCTAATAATAAACCTATTAAACTAAAAAAGTAAAACAAACTAATTCGTTTAGCAGATTTCTTCCAATACATCTTAAAAAAGAAATATATAGTCAGCACAACAATAACAACTGTTATAATTTCAAGTAAAATATATTTCAAGTTTTCTACTAAATCAAATTTAAATATTCCAACTAATACAATAAACACCTTATATATTATTGGTGTTGACATTATCAATGTATCGAAGCTGTAAAAATATCCTTTGTACTTGCTTTCTTTCATAGTTAGAATATAATAAATTCCAACAACTATCATATATCCAAAAAATAGATTATTCCACAACCCTCTAACAACATTAACAGAATTAATGATATCAGTATTACTATTACTTATAATTTTATGTAAAAATTCTACTCCTAAAGATATCAGGAAAACAACTCTTAGTGCTGAACCTAAAATTGCTTCATTCCTAGAAAATAATTCTTTTTTATAAAAAATATGAACTAAATAAAGTAAAACTAATAAACTTATACTAACACCTATTATACTCATTCCCAAATCTCCGATTTCTGCATATCTATCAAGATGATTAGGAATACCCGCTAAAAAACGCATATTAACACTACCTTTCTAATGAATTATAAAAATTAACGTTAATTCAACAATAATGACGTAATTCACTTAAAAAAGTTACACAATTTTTAAACTTTTAACACAACTACGAATATATTAAATCAAAGAGTAACGTATTTAACTAACTATATATTATAATCTCATATAGAAATCTAATAGGAGGTGTTCATTATTTTAAAATACGGAAGTTCTGGAACTGATGTCATAGAAATACAATCCTTATTAAAACAAATAGGTTATAATCCCGGACCAATAGATGGCTATTTCGGCACTCAAACAGAAAATGCAGTCAAAGCTTTTCAAAGAGATAATGGTCTAGTAGCAGATGGTATTATCGGTCCGAACACCTATCAAATTATTAATACTTTACTAAACGGATATGATATATATTATATTCAGCCGGGAGACACACTCTGGCTTTTAGCTCAAAGATACTACACAACTGTAAATAGCATTTTAGCAGCTAATCCCGGAATAAATCCATATGCCTTAATGATTGGACAAAAAATTATTGTTCCTTATGGTATTGATGTAGTAGATACAAATATATCATATACTTACGAAATAATGGAAAGAGACATACAAGGTTTAAAAACAAGATATCCATTTATTGAAGTTGGTTCTGCTGGAAAAAGCGTTTTAGGTAGAGATCTGTATTATATAAAGCTTGGAAAGGGTGATAATAAAGTATTTTACAATGCTGCTCATCATTCACTGGAATGGATAACGACTCCGCTTTTGATGAAATTTACAGAAAATTTTTTGAAAGCTTATGTTAACAATCAAACAATACGAGGATATGATCTGGATTATATTTGGAATAATAGTTCTATTTATATTATGCCACAAGTTAACCCTGATGGAGTAGATTTAGTACTAAATGGTTTGCAAGCTGACAATCCTTATTATAATGATTTAATATCCTGGAATAATGGAAGTACTGATTTTTCAAAGGTATGGCAGGCTAACGTAAGAGGTGTAGATTTAAATCATAACTATCCTGCTAAATGGGAGGAATCCAAAGAATTAGAAAGCCAAATGGGTATAACAGGTCCAGGTCCTACAAGATATGGTGGTGAAAAACCTCTATCAGAACCTGAATCTACAGCAGTAGTTAATTTCACTAATAATCATAATTTTAGACTAGTACTTTCTTATCATACTCAAGGTGAAGTAATATACTGGCAATTTGAAAATCTTGAGCCGCCTGAAGCATTAACAATAGGTAAAATGTTTGAAAAAGCAAGTGGTTATAAATTAAGTACAATAACAGGAATTGGCTCCTATGCAGGTATGAAGGATTGGTTTATACAAGAATATAGAAGACCCGGATATACTATAGAAGCAGGAAAGGGAAAAAATCCATTGCCAATATCTCAGTTCGATAAAATATATAATGACAATGAAGAAATATTACTACTTGCTTCAATAGTTTGATTTAGAGGGATATTTTTATTTAAAATTATATTGACTCACAAGTTTTGGAGAGGGAGACATGTATACATGTCTCCTAGTAATATTATTAATTATAGATTATAGTTATTTACTTTGAGTTCTCTGCTTAAAAAATAATAGTAAAATTTATCATTTTACTATTGCATAAACTAATTAAGTATATTATAATCTAGTTAAGTAATTACTTAATTGATTAGAGGTATGTTTATGAAAGACATGGTAGCTAAATTTAAAGCACTAGGAGATGAAACCAGATTTAAGATATTTATTTTAATTTCTAAAAAAAAGATATGCTCAAAATGCATAGCAAAAAGATTAAATATCTCCGAATCAGCAGTTTCTCAACATTTAAAAATTTTAAAAAATGCCAATTTGATACACGGTGAAAAAATCAGCTATTTTACTCTATATACAATTCAAGAAACAGAGCTAAAACAAATGAGTGAGTTTTTGCTAGGAAATTTACAAATTAGTGATGAAATGAGAGCTATACTTGATATTTCTGGTAATTGCAAACACATATGCTCTGGAAAAAATAAATATTATTGTGGTGATAAATAATGACTATATTTTATGTACTTGTAATTGTTATGTTATTAGTTTCTTACATAGCAGACAAGAAAAAAACAAAAAAAGCACTTAAAATAGCATTAAAAAAACTAAAGAATATTCTACCTGCTTTTCTTACTATGCTAATTATGGTATCTATAGTACTATATCTAGTACCTGATGCTATGATTGCTAAATACCTAGGTGAAGAAAACATCTTGAGTGGAGCACTAATTGCTTCTTTATTAGGTTCTATTTCATTAATGCCAGGTTTTATTGCTTTTCCATTAGCTAAGGTACTTCTCAGTAAAGGTATTAAATATTGTGTAATTGCTTCCTTTACAACTTCTCTTATGATGGTTGGTATAATTACTTACCCAGTAGAAAAAAAATACTTTGGTAGTAAACTTACTATTGTTAGAAATATCTTTAGTTATGTAATTGTATTAATTCTTGCATTAATTATTGGACTAGCTTATGGGGAGGTTATAATATGGTAAAGAAAAAAAAGCTTATATTATTTATAGCTTACTCTGTATTCATAATTGTATCATTATTATTTAAATACGAACCTGGAGTGAAAATCAGCTATAATTTTTATTTATTTGCATTAGATATGATTAAAATACTCCCATTTGCTTTTATATTAATAGGATTATTCGAGGTATGGGTTAAACGAGAAACTGTAGAAAAGCATTTAGGAACTTCATCTGGTATAGAAGGATACTTTTGGGCTATAGCATTATCCTGCACAACAGTTGGTGGTATTTTTGCAACACTTCCTTTAGCTCATTCTTTATATAAAAAAGGAGCAAGATTAACAGTAGTACTCACCTATTTAGGTGCTGCTGGTGTATGTAGAATACCTATGACAGTTTTTGAAGTAACATTCGTAGGGGTAAAATTTTCAATTATTAGATGGGTCGTATCTCTACCACTTATAATTATAACTTCAATATTAATAGAAAAGCTACTTAACAATAGAAACCTAGATATACCTGAAGTTATAGAAGAAAAATAAGTGATGCTCCAAAATTGTCAATTTCATCGATTTTGAAACATCACTTACATAATCTCTGATTGTTCATAGTTATATGAATAATCAGAGATTGTTGATATAAGCTATATTTTATGTCAAATTAAATATAAAAATGATGTAACCCTATTATTTTATAAAATGTTTTATTATTCGTAATCCAATTATTTGTTGATTTAGATGGATTTAAAAAATATAGACAATCTCCTATATTGTCATAGCCTTCCAGAACTTTCTTTGCAGCATTTATACTTTCTTGTGATGGTGTATTATTTATCGAACCATTTAAAACAGGAGAAAATTGATAATAACCTCCCTCTTTATCAAAAACAACTTCCTTTATCGTGTTAGGAAATTCTGAACTCTTTTTCCTATTAAGAATAACATTACCTACTGCTACCTTTCCTTCAAAAGGCTCTCCACCTGCTTCTGCATGTATTATTCTAGATAACCAATATAAATCATCAGAATTTGTTATTTCATTATATGTGCTTTTTGTATCAATCTGAACAGTGTAATTTTTGCTATCCCAATTTACATCTATATCAAAAGCTTTGCATAAAAATCGTACTGGAACGAAAGTTCTTCCATTGTACACATTAATTGGGGCATCAAGCTTTACATACTGTCCGTCAATTTGAGCAGTGTCAGACCATAAAGGAAGAGAAATAGTTTGTCCGTTTTTTTGAATAATAGCAGTTTTATTTGTTTTGTCCCATGATATTATATCAGCATTAAGAGCTTCTGATATTATACGGATTGGAACATATACTCTGTTATTTTCTAAATATGGAAATTGATCAGGTGAGATAAGCTTTCCATTAACCTTAAGATTGATGGTTTTATTAGATGGTTTAACTTTTACCAGCTTGCCTTCATATAACATGTCACCATAGAATTGATTCATATTTTGCAGCTTAGATAACTCTACACCATATTGATTTGCAATTTTCCAATAAGAATCACCGTTCTTAGCTGTATGCATCACATATGAGTTGCCAAATGAATAGGAGGCACTCACAAGAATACAAACAAGTACAAATACAGCTAAAATTTTCCTCATAGTATTCCTCCTTTCACTAATAATACCTTAACATCTGTAGGATTCAATTTCAATGTAAAATAATTGGATATTAGCCTATTTTTAATACAATTCTTGTTTAATTTTCTCTTTTTGGTTAATTTTATTTTGTAAATCGAATAAATATAAAGAGTAATATATTATACTAAGACCACAAGACTAATTTTCAAAAATATATTGAAAATATCAGTATATAAGTTTATAATGTTCTTGTAGACAAGACTAATATGAAAACAAATCTTCAATTTAATTAATTTTTAAAAAACATAAAGGAAATTATAATCTTACTAAGTTTATAATTTCCCACGTGTTATAAGAGAGATATTCTTACCACGAAGGTAGGGCTAATTTTGCCCTACCTTTTTATTATTTAATATAAGTTCAGTAAACTAGCTTTAGCTTTACATTTTAAAAAAATCAGTGGACTCTTACCCACCTGATTGAAACAAAATTATATTATTGTAGAGCTTTAACATGAATAATCTGTATAAAATTAAGATTTGTTCTTTATTAAGGAGATGATTATATGAATAAAACACAAGAATTGACAACTTCTAGTATCTTTTTAGCTTTAGGTTTAATTTTACCATATGTTTTTCATTTAACAGGAATTGCAGGTCCTATACTCTTACCAATGCATATACCAGTTTTACTATGTGGCTTTATTATGGGTGCAAAAACAGGTTTATTAATAGGATTTATTACTCCATTATTAAATTCAGCTATAACAGGTATGCCGCCTGCTTATCCAACAGCTATAGCAATGGCATTTGAATTAGCTGTATATGGTTATTTAACTGGATACCTATTTAAAAACAGAAAACTAAATGTATTTGCAGCTTTAATAATATCAATGTTATGTGGTAGAGCTGTTTCAGGTTTTATTAATTTTATACTATTAACATTTGGAGGTAATGGCTTTGTATTAAAAGGGTTTTTAACTGCGTCCTTCATTAAAGCTATACCTGGTATAATAATTCAGCTCATAATCATTCCATTAATTGTTAAAGTTTTAGAACAAAATAGATTGGGGATGAAAATTCATGGATAATAGAAAGTTTTTTAATGATCTTGCTCATAAATGGGATGAAATAAGTATACATGATAAAAACAAGCTTACTAAAATAATAGAGTTATCTGAAATAAAACCAAATGCTAGGATTTTGGATATAGGAACTGGAACAGGTGTACTAATAAAATATTTACTAGAAAAATCACCATCTCATATACATGCTGTTGATATATCTGAAAATATGATAGCTATAGCAAAAACAAAGTATAATGACAATAGAGTGAAATTTACTAATATAGACGTACATCAATTAAAAGAATCAGGTTTTGATTACATATTTTTATATTCTGTTTATCCTCATTTTCAGGATAAAGATGCTTTATTTTCACACTTAAAATCAATGTTAAATGAAGATGGAAAAATTGTCATTGCTCATTCTCAGAGCAAAGAAGCTATTAACTCTGTTCATAGAGAAAATGAAAATACAAAAAATGATAAATTACCTCCTGTAGAGGTTACCGCTGAAATTATGAGTAAATACTTCAAAATAAATAAAACGGTTGATAATAGTGATATGTATTACATTTCTGGGATAAATAAATAAAACAGCAGTTTTGTATACATAATGCAATTGTGACAATTATGCTACTATACAATTAATTTATAAATTTGCTAATTAGAAAATTGGTTAGAGGAGATAAATATTTAGTATGAAAATCTTCTAAATAGTAGATAAGTTATACTTACAGATTGTTTATTTATTACACATTAGACTATAACATAATAATGAATAGATTTGTGATTTTTTTACTCGGAAAAGGGAGTATTTTTTCAATCTTTATAATGTTAAAATACTCCCTTTTGATATCGTTATAAAAAAACTCTTACCCGCTCCTAAATATGCCTCAGCTGACAAAATCAGCACACCTAGCTTTAATCTTTTTATTATTTGTGTTAAATATTAATCCTAAATTCACAATTCAGTGTACAATATATCTATCTCATTACAAGATTCCACCAAGGAATACATACAAACAGTATCAAGATAAAAGTAAACAAAGTAAGAAAGATACCGTATTTAGCTATTGTTTTAGTATCATATAGACCTTCAGAGTATCCTACCATAATTGTAGCATGGTGGAAAGGCAAAACATATTGAACACTTACTATAGTGTATACAAATAAACACAAAGTATTTTGAGTAGCAAAAATTCCTATATGCGAAATTGTTGGTATTACTACAGATGAAGTTGTAACAGCACTTCCTAAAAGAAAATTGAGTATAAGTGTTATTAAAGTTAAAAAAATAATCGCAAGGTTTCCATTAGATTCTGGCATAAGTGTAATCAACCAATCAGCAAGCATCTTGGCAAAACCACAATGATTTAACACACCACCAACCGAAAAAGCAGCGGTAAAAAATAATAGCAAGCTCCAATTGATACTCTTTATACTGTCTATTCTGATTAATTTAAGCATAACACTTATAACTACTCCTATGCCTAATATAAAAACAGCATTAAGATTGTGTATGCTTTGAGTAGCAAATCCAATTAATATAATAAAGCAGACGATTAGAGCCTTCTTTTGCTGTTTACTGAGAGGTTGAGATATTTTAATATTTGCTGTTGAAAAAGAATTTATAAATAATTCCTTTTTAAAAATAATTAAAAATAGAAAGAATGTTACTATACAACATACAATTGTTGGTATACTCATATATATAGCCCATTGCTCCCAATTAATATTTGCTCCAGCCAATTTTACGACTACATAATTTAAAAGAGTGTCAGCATTTATAAAAAACATTGAAGTAAAAGTTGATGCAGTAAATATGCTAAAAAAGAGAATGCTTTTGGAAGTATTGGAGATATCTTGTTTTGATAAGAACTCTTTATAAAAAGCTGTCAGAAGTATTACTCTTGGAAAAGGTTGGGGAATGAAAAATATCAAAAGAAAACCTGCTACATATGAAAAAAGTACAAGTCTTACAGGTGTAGTTGCCATTTTATTCATTATTTTACGTGAAAATACCTTGGCTGTTCCAGTTGATGTTACTACATAACTTATAAGATACGATAATATTATAAGATAAAAATTCTCAGTCATTGGAAATCTAAATACTATGCTACTAGGTGCTAAATTAAACACAAGACAACTTAACAAAAAAGCACAAGCTATTACACTATTATTTACCGCATTTAACCCCCATAATATAAGAGCTACAAAACATATTACCGTAGCAAATTTCATATTTGTTTCAAATGGCAAAAATGCTATTGAAAATATAGCAAATAAAATTGTAAATATAAGTGTTTTTGGTTTTTTAATAATGCCTTGCATTTTAATGTCCTCCCAACGAAGATGTATTGTCTTTTAAATTCACACATTGAATTTTAACACAATAAAGCATTTTGTCAATAATCTCAATGAATGAAAAAAATAAAATTGACAACGCAACTACATACAAACTATATATTATTATTATAAACATCAAGTACAAAAGCGGCTTACGCCGCGTTAAAAATAGGGTTCTCATATATATTTTTTCTAATCGCATCTACTCTAATCAAACCGTAACCAACTGCTCTAATAACTATTTCAACCAACAAATTCACTAAACTCACCTAAAGAAATCAAACAATCAAATCCTTTAGAAGCTACATGACATTTTTTGACCACGACATTGATGCCATTATTTTTTCATCTTTATATAATCAGAAAAATATAATCATCTTTAAAAAAGCTTCAACACAAAAACATTGAGCCATACTTTCCTCAAAGGTTTACCCTAGCTATTTTAACAATTTTTTTGAACTCTTATTAAAAAAGTAGAACTTTCTTATTATATAAATAATGAGTGTTAAAAATAAACCACTTTATTTTTAACACCCTAAACATAAAACATTATCCTTTAAACTATCTATTCATCAACTCTTTAGCACTTTTAGCAACTCTCTGACCAAAAATCTCTGCTCTTTCCTTCTGTTCCTCTGTTCCATCTTTTATACATACAGGACCAAAATGTGTATATGGCTGTCCTTTACTTGAACCTACAGAAAATACAAACATTCCTTTAACTAATAGCTCAGATATTATTGCAAGTTCAGCATTGTCTGCTCCACCGCCTAAGTAATTTTCTGTAGCAAATACGCTGCCGATTTTACCAGCAAATTTTAACTTGCATGTATCCAACCATTTTTTCATCTGCCATGAATATGATCCAGCATATGTAGGAGTTCCAAATATTACAACATCTGAATCTTCTATATACTCTTTGTCCACTTCCTCAATAGACATACATTGAACCTCAGTATCTTCAACTTTTTTTACACCTTTTGCAATAATCTCTCCAACTTTTTTTGTATTACCAGTCTCACTATGATAAACTATTGAAACCTTCATATACTTCATCTCCTTTAAATATTCAATTATATTTATATTAAACAAAAGTCACTCTATAGAATAAATTTTACTACAAAGGATAATTATTATCAATATCACAAACTGATTTTGACTCAAAAATCTAATAATTCTAATAAGTTACCCTTTTTTATACAACGTTTTTGTTGCTAATAAATCTAGAAAATATAAATCTCGTAGTTTGATGTTTTAGTTTTACATTTTAACATATCGCACCGCCAGATACTATAATATCTTTTTCATTTTCTACCGTAGCTTTTATACTACATTTCAAACCTTTCACAATATTATCCAGAATCATGCTTGGTACATTTTTTTTGCCTATCACCTGCTCAGGAATAAATGGAACATGTATAAAACCACCTTTTATATTAGTGTATTTTTTATTAATCATATATAAAAGTCCATACATAATATGATTGCATACAAATGTTCCAGCAGTATTCGAAATACTTGCAGGTATTAAATTATCATTTATTTCTTTAACCATAGCTTTTATGGGTAAATTAGAGAAATAAGCATTTTTACCATCTTCATATATTTTTTTATCTATTGGTTGATTGTCTTCATTATCAGATATTCTTGCATCATCTATATTAATAGCAACTCTTTCAACTGTAATATCACATCTTCCACCCGCTTGACCTACACATATTACTATATCAGGTTTTTCTTTCTCAATAATTTTTGTTAGTGTTTCAATTGATTTTCTAAATACTGTTGGTATTTCAGCTTTTATTATATGTGCCCCAACTATCTGATCATCTAGCTTTTTTACTGCCTCAAAAGAAGGATTAATTTTTTCACCTCCAAAAGGTTCAAAGCCTGTCATTAATACTTTCATAAAAACCTCCATTTAATCTATATAGCTTATTATGAGCTATTTACTAATCTAATTAATTATCTAATAATCTTTCGGCAGATGCTTTAATACCTATAGCTCCTAATGGTGCTGTAACTAATATTGACAACACTGCTATCGCCAGCATTACATCACCTGCTGCAACACCTAATGCTAATGGTCTAGCACCAATTGCTGCCTGTACTGTAGCTTTAGGTGTATATGATATAACACAAAATAATCTTTCCTTAAAGCTTAACTTAGACCCTGCTGTAGATATTAATACTCCTATACTTCTTCCTATTAGACCAATAAATATAATAACTAGACCTTTTAATCCTGAATCAAGAGCAACACTTGTGTTCACCTCTGCTCCAACTAGTACAAATAATAGTATTTCTGCAAAAACCCATATTTTATTAAATTTACTTGCTAGTCTTTTAGCCTGCACAGGTGATTTTTCTAATAGTATAAACCCTATAGCCATTACACCTAACAGTGCTGCTATCTCTAGCTTACTTTTCAATAAATTTTCAAGAGTTGTAAACAATATTGCTATACCTAAAATGATTAACACTTTTTTAGTGTCTCGTATGCTATACTTTTTAAACAGTTTTACTAATAATAAACCTACAACTATTCCTAACCCTATACCTAATATTATTGAAATAGGAATATTCAATATCTTCAAACCTATGTTTACATGCTTTCCACTATATAATCCTAAGAAGGTTGTAAATATAGTAATTGCAAAAACATCATCTATTGATGCACCTGCTAATATTAAAATTGGAATATTATTCTTTTTGCCAACACCTTTTTCAATATAATGTAACATATGTGGAACTACTACTGCTGGTGATACTGCTGCTATTATAAAACCTAATATACCACCCTGTATAAATGTAAATCCTAATACTTTTGTAGCTAGAAAAGCAATAGTGAAGCCTTCTATAATACCAGGGATACAACTCATTTTAACTGCAGTTTTACCAACTTTATTAAGATTTTCTTTACTTATTCCTAAACCAGCCCTCAATAAAATAATGATTAATGCAATCTTTCTAAAATCACTAGATGCTTTCATTGTATTTACATCTAGCCAATCTAATCCATACGGTCCTATTATCATTCCTAAAACCAACATACCTAAAAGTCCTGGCAGTTTTAATTTTTCAAACAACTTATTTATTAGTAGTCCTAATAAAATTATTATTGCTAAACTAGTAGCCATTTTTTATGCCTCCTTTTGTTTTAGTAATTATGTTATTTAGCTTATTATGAACTAATTTATGTTAATATAATCCCTCCTTAAAACACAAAAAAAACTCCTATTGAAGTATATAAAATACATCAATAGGAGTCATTAGCATTATCTGCGGTTAAGGCGAACTCCATCGCCATATATTAGCTACGTGATTATTATAATATAAATTTAATCTATATACAAGAATAAATATTATTAAATTTAAATTGTTTAAAATAAAAGTGACATACACCGGGTTAATATTGATATTTCTATACATTTATAGCTATTTTATTTATTAAAACACATCTATTAGCTATTGTTCTAATTCTTTGAAGATTTGATATGGTCAAGCTTTGTAGGATTTACAATTAAAATGCTCATCTATTTTCTTTATTCCTTGGTATAGGGTCTTTCTAAGAATCTTCTACGGTTCCATAAAGAACTTGTTTTTTTTTGATTATAAAATCATTGAAGAAACAAGCTCTTAAAGTCGCTCTCCGAAGAAACAATAGATAAACCCAAGTTACATATTGGTTATACTCTTTTTCAGCTATTATTTAGGATCGAATTTAAAACATATCCATATTTAAAACTTACAAAATAATAACTAATCAAACCTCAAATAACTACTATAGCAACTATTTCAACCAACAAATTCATTAGGGCTCAATCTGAGGTTTCTTTGCAGGTGACTTTTAAGAAGTAATTTTTTCAGCGCTTTTATATAATGAAAAAAATTGCTTCTTTACAGGAACAAGCAAAGATTCTCAGATTCGTGCCCCTTCCATTTGGTTATGAATCACCATCATGTAATAACTTCGTACTCACAACGCCTAACCCAAAAAAATCAAACCATTAAATCGTTTAGAAGCTACATGACATTTTTTGACCACGACATTGATGCCTATATTTTTTCATCTTTATATAATCAAAAAATATAGGCATCTTCGAGTAAAAAAAATGTCTTGTAAGGCTTCAACTCAAAAACATTGAGCCACTCTTTCCTCAAAGATTTACCCTAGATATTCTAATAATTTTTGTCGTAAAATTTGTACTATTTATAAAAAATTATGAAATTATCATTTAGCAATTGTTTTATATATTATTATAAACAATTTTACCTTCTATTATTGTCATTACCACATTATAATTATCATCTATAACGGTTAAATTAGCTTTTTTATTTTGTTTAATGCTTCCTATCATATCATCCATTTTCAGTATTTTAGCTGGAACTAATGAAGCCATATGAACTGCATCTATGGGGTCAATATTTACCTTTTGAATCATATTCTTTACGGCATTTATAAGTTTTAATGTACTGCCTGCTAATGAACCTGTCTTTAATCTAGGAATAGAATCTTTCACAACTACTTCAAGTTCCCCTAATATATATTCTCCATCATCAAGTCCTCCAGCCCTCATACAATCACTTATTAAACACACCTTATCTACACCTTTGCATTTAGCTAATATCTTCATAACAGCTGGATTTACATGTATTGTATCTGCTATCAATTCAGTATATACATCATCTATTGCTAACAATGCTCCAACTACACCAGGTTCTCTATGATGCAATCCTCTCATACCATTAAAGGTATGCACACCAATTCTGGCACCATTTTCTATAGCTTTTTTTGTCTGTTCAAAAGTAGCATTAGTATGCCCTAACGAAACTTCTATACCTCTAGCTGTTAAAAATTTAATAGCTTCTATTGTCTTTTCTTTTTCCGGAGCAATAGTTAATATTTTTATACTATTATTAGATGCACTAATTAACTCTTCTAAATCATTAATATCTAAATCTCTAATAAAAGCTTCTGGTTGAGCTCCTTTATGTTCTTTTGTTATATATGGACCTTCAACATATGCACCAATTATTTCTGCTCCATCAACACCTTTTTTCATTGCTTTATCAATATTCTCAACAGCTTTCAATGAACTTTCCCACTTGACAGTCATTGTTGTAGGAAGAAATGCAGTTATTCCATTTTGTGCTAAATACTTAGATATTTCATTTAAGGCTTCATAGGAAGCATCCATTGTATCATAGCTGTTAGCACCGTGGATATGCATATCTATAAGGCCTGGCAAGACTTTATATCCTGTTAAATCCAATATTTCTTGTTTCTCTTTATCCTCTTGGCATATCTGCTCAATGATTCCATCTTTTATAATTAACCCACCATTATTTAAAACTCCATCTTCACTATATATTTCAGTTGCTTTTATGTAGTATTTCATACTCTTCCCCTCTCGATTTTTATATTCTAATCATTAAAACCTTGACTATTCAAAATAATCAAGGTTTTAATTTTCTAATTCAAAATTTCTGATAAACTTTCTAAATTAAATACTGAACATATATAATCAGCCTTGCTCAAATCCTGTTTGCCAGAATTGGCATTTTTATATCCTATACATTTCATATCAGCTGCTTTTGCTGCTTTGACACCATTTGATGAATCTTCTATGACTAAACAATCTTTAGGCTTCTCATTAAAAATGCTAGCAGCTTTAATAAATATTTCTGGATTAGGTTTACCAATAGTAACTTCATCTCCATGAACAAAACCTTCTATATATTCATCTAGTTTAAATTTTTTTATTACAAAGGTTATTATCTCTTTTGGTGAAGATGACGCTATTATCATTTTAATATTATTCTTTTTAAAATATTTCATCCAATCCCTAACACCTTCTACCATTAATAAGTCATTAAGACTGTTTATATACATTTTCCTTTGTAATTTAATCAAATCTTCTAATGATATATTATTATGCAATGAGTAATCATTATAAATCTCTGTCCAAATATCTAAGCTATTCTTACCAATAAAAGAGTCTTTTTTCTCTTGACTTAAACAAATATTGAATTTTTTATATATCTCCTCATCTATTGCAGAATAAATATGCTCTGAATCAACTATAACTCCATCCATATCAAATATTACTAATTTCATAGTAACACTTCCCTCTATATCTTATGCACTTTAATTTTTGAAACTAATTCACTAATAATCTCTATATCAATTTTTCCAGTCTCTTTTTGCATAGCATTTGACATACCACAAGTATTTGCTAGTTTTAATGTATCAATAATACTGTAGTTATTTGATATTCCATATGCAAAGCCTGCTACTGTACTATCTCCTGAACCTACAGGATTTGATACTTCTATTTGAGGTACAATAACTTTATAACTACAATCTTTACTTACATATATCATACCAGCTTCACCAAGTGATACAGCTACATTTTCTGCCCCCATATCTATAAGTATGTTGCTTGCTTTTATAATATCTTCATCAGAATGTATTTTAATATCTGTTATAGCTTCTAATTCTTCTTTGTTTGGCTTTACTAAATAAGGTGATGCTTTTATTCCTTCAATTAAAGTATTAGAACTAGAATCTAATATGAATTTAACATTGCTTTTTTTAGCTTGCATAATTAAATCATAATATATTCTATTGTTTAATCCTTTAGGTATACTACCAGATGCTACAACAACTTCAGTGTTTTTCAAAGTATCTTTGTAAACATTCATAAAATTATATAATTCATTTTGTTTAATTTCTGGACCTTTTTCAAGTATCTCTGCTTGACTGCCGTCTTCTAAAAGAATCCCTAAACAAGTTCTTGTTTCTTCATCAATATCAGTAAAATTTGTTCTTATTCCTAAAACCTTCAACTTTTCCTTTACATATTCACCAGAAAATCCACCTACAAAGCCTAAACAATTAATATCTGCTCCAAGCTGTTTTAAAACCTTAGATACATTTAGCCCTTTGCCACCAGGTACTATAGTATAATCCTCACATCTAAATACTCCATTTTTATCAAAGTTTTTTAATACATAACTTCTATCTATTGATACATTTAAAGTTATAGTAGTAATCATAATTTAACCTCTATTATTACTTTGACACATCAGTATTTTATCAATTACAATTTTCTTCATGGCTTCTTTTGCAGGAATAAAATATTTTCTTGGATCATTTGCATCTGGGTTTTCTATAAAATACTCTTTAATTGCATTTGCATAAGGTATTTTTAATTCTGTAGCTATATTTACTTTGCATATACCTAATTCTATACATTTTTTTACACTTTGCTTTGGAACACCTGAAGCACCATGTAAAACTAGTGGTACATCTACTACTTTTCTTATCTCACTAAGTCTATCATAGTCTAGTTTTGGTTCTGATTTATATAAACCATGAGCTGTACCTATTGCTACAGCCAATGAGTCAATGCCTGTTTTTTGAACAAACTCTCTTGCCATTGCTGGATCTGTAAGCTCTGATGCCCCTTCTCTTACTATCAAATCATCCTCTTGCCCAACAAGTTTCCCAAGCTCTGCTTCTACGGTAACATCATATCTATGTGCATAATCAACAACTTCTCTTACCAATTTAATGTTGTCATTAAAAGAATGCTTTGAAGCATCTATCATTACAGATTTACAACCTAAATCTATAGAAGCTTTTATTTCATCAAATTTCTCATGGTGATCTAAATGAAATGCAACTGGAACATTTGATAATTTAGCTCCTATTCTTATAATTTCTTTCAAATATTCACTGCCTGCAAATTTTACAGTTCCAGGTGTTGCAGCCAGAATAACAGGTGACTTCATTTCATTTGCTGCATCTATTACTGTCTGTATCGTCTCCAAGTTGTGAATATTAAATGCTGGAACAGCATAATTATTTTTTTGTGCATCTATTAGCATTTGTCTAGTTGATACTAAAAACATTTATTAATCCCCCTATCTGGCTATATATCTATATACCATCACATTCATCTTGTTTATTACTTTTTTTATTTAGCTTAAAAGTTACAATTTGTTTTTTGCCTGTTTCTATACTTCTATTCATTAAACTTTCTGCATCAAAGCCATCTCTATCAAAAACAATCTCAAGTAGCATTGGTATATTTGTACCTGCTACAACTTGGCAATTCTTAGTTGCTAATGATATTTCTACGCTTTTTTTAAATGGTGAGCCTCCAGGAATATCTGTAAAAAATAGATATCCATCAACATTCATTTTTGCCATACTGTTTTTTATATTATCTTCTAAATCTATAACAGAATTTGTTTTTTCAAAGTCAACAGCTTCCAAATTTCCTTGTTTACCAACTACTAATTCTAATGCTGACTTCATTCCTGTTGCAAAATTTCCATGACCGCAAATAATTATTCCTAACATGACTAATCTCCTATTCAGTATGATATTATCAATCTTTTTCCTATAATCAATTACATTGTCCATAATTATTAGGAAGACTTACGTTTAAACGTGATAAGTCTTCCTTGTTTATTATAAAATACCTATATATTTTCCTACTACTCCAATTACAACTGTTAAACCAATAAGTTTAACTGGTGATAAACCTTTTTTGATTAAGTAGTACATCAACATAGTATACGCAAACGGTAACATCTTAGGCATAACTTTATCTAATACATCAGCTTGTAATGCTACACTAGCTTTACCTGCTTTTATAACTAATGTTGTATTTAAATTGATATATGAAGCGATTAAAGCACCTACAACTGTTAAACCTATAATTGAAGCGCCATGTGAAACAAACTTAGTACCTTGCTTTAACTTTGCAATTGCACTTACACCTGTTTTATAACCATAATGCATTAGACCAAATCTTAATCCAAAATGGACTATATTAAAGATTAATAAAAATACAATTGGTCCAGCTACATTTCCATCTATAGCAAGTGATGCACCAATACCAGCTGATATCGGTAACAATGTTAACCAAAATAAAGCATCTCCAATACCACCAAGTGGTCCCATAGTTGCAATTTTGATACCTCTGATACTATCAATGTTTTCTTTTGCTTCTTCCATAGCTATAACAATACCCATAATAAATGTTACTAAAAATGGATGAGTATTAAAGAATTCCATATGTGATTTCATAGATTTTGATAAATCATTCTTGTTTTTATGAATCTTTTTTAGTCCAGGTGCTAAACTGTATAACCAACCTGCTGCTTGCATCCTTTCATAGTTAAAAGATGCTTGTAAAAGTAATGACCTCCAAGCCATTTTATTTAAATCTTTTTTGTTTATAACTTTTGGTTTTGATAAATCTTCATAAGTATTAGATGCCATCAGTCATTACCTCCTTTTGAGCAGCATTAGATTCCTTAGATTTATTTGCATAAAAATCATACAATGCTATAGCTGTTGCCAATAAAGCTACTGCTAATATTGAAAGGTTTAAATATGTTACTAATATAAATCCAACGATTAAGAAAGCTACATACTCTTTCTTTAACATTATTTTTAATAATATTGCAAATCCTATAGCTGGCATCATACCACCTGCTACACTTAATCCATCTATAAATGTTTGTGGTAATAATGCAACCATGCTTGCTGCTGAATCTGCTCCGAAATATATTGGTAAGAATGCACAAATAAAATAACTAATAAATAATATTGTAAGTCCTAAATAATTAATTTTATCTATTCCTTTTAAATTAGCTTTTTCAGCATATTCATCTGCTTTATGCATAACTGGTGAAAATGCTGTGAATAATAATGTAATTCCAGCTTGAGCTGCTAAAGCAAATGGCACTGCAATACCAACTGCTACATTTGGATCTTGTTTAGATAATATTGCAAACGATGTCCCTATGATTCCACCAATAACTACGTTAGGAGGCTGTGCTCCTGCTAAAGGTACCATACCCATCCATACTAGTTCTAGCATACCTCCTGCAATTAAACCTGTTCTAATATCACCTAAAATAATACCAACTACAACTCCAGTTACAACTGGACGGTGAATATGTGTAAGACCATTAAATAAGTCAATACCTGTTATGCCTGCCCAAAGGGCAATTAATAGTGCTTTTATTAACATATTTGCCACCTCGCTTATAATTTTTATATAAAAGAATCTATTAAGATTCAACTATATCATTTTTATTATGTTCACTCCTTTATCATCAGGTACTCCTCTTAAATCTAATTCAACACCGAGCTTATCCAATTCTTTAAGAATATTTATATCATCTTCATCTACTGATACTGTAGGAGCTATTTGTTTTTTCCCTTCAGAATAATGCATATTTCCTATATTAACCTTATCTATAGGTACTCCGCCTTTAACTAATCTCAAAACATCCTGAGGAGTTTTACAAACTAAAAATATTTTTTGTGAAGCTGAAGCTTTATGAATTACATTAATAGTCTTTTCAATAGAAAAGTATCTAGTTGAAACTGTATCAGGCACAACCATATCCATTAAACTTTGTTGAACCTCATCATTTGAAACTTCATCATTTGCAACTAATATTAGATTTGCTCCTAACCAATTAACCCAAGTTACACCAACTTGTCCATGCACTAACCTATTGTCTATTCTTGTCCATAAAATATTTGGCATATAAACACCTCTTTCTATAATTTTATAATTATTATAAACCTATTATTTCTGCATGTATACGCGGATTATTTTCCACCTATACTAATTACCATTAAACTCGTGTATTGTAACACCTTTAACTACTCTATTAACAGATCCATCAGGACTTGGATTATCAGGATTAACCCCTAATTTTATAGATTTAAAAATAGCGAATATTTGTGCATTTAGTATATAATCAAATACTAAGAAGCTGTCATCTTCATAATCAACTTTTTCTTTTTCAATGCATATATAATAATCACATGACTCTTTCACTAATTTATCTTCGTATGATGTTACAGCTAAAACTTTATGTCCGCCATTCTGAGTATATATTTCCTTTAGAAAATCAATTTCATACTTTCTTGCATAGCTGTCATTTGAAAGATAAATAATAACTAATGTTTTATCATCAACTATAGACTTGGGACCATGTCTAAAACCTAAACAAGAATCAAATGAAGTTGCTACTTTACCACTTGTTAACTCTAATATTTTTAAAGCTGATTCTCTGGCCAATCCCTTTAATGCATTAGCCCCTAAATAAACAACTCTTTTTAAGTCTAATTTAGACACTTCTTTTAATAATTCAATATTACTTTGTAGAACATTTTCTCCATTTAAAATTATCCTATCTATTTGTTCTTGCAAATCATCTAATTTTTCTAAATTAAAAATTAATAAAGTAGATAATACCATTGATGTAAAGCTGCTAGTCATTGCAAAGCCTTTATCATTTGAATCATTTGGCATTAGAATAACAAATTCTTTTTCTCTCTCTTGACATGTTTTTGCTAATTCGCCATCTGGATTACAAGTCAATACAATGTGATATAGATTATCTATTAAATCACGTGCTAGATTTGCAGTAGCAACACTCTCTGGACTATTACCTGATCTTGCACAAGATATTAACAAAGTAGGTATATCTTTTTTAAAATAACACTCAGGATGCGAAACTATATCGGTAGATTCTATCATTTCAATTTTATTACATATTTTTTTATCCAAGTATGGAACAGTACAATCTCCAACAAAAGCTGAGCTTCCAGCACCTGTTAATATTATTCTTAGATCTTCATGTTTAAAAGCTTTATTTAGAAAAGTTTGTATTTCATTTTTTCTATCTTTTATAATCTCATATGTTTCTTTCCAAATTCTTGGTTGGTTGTTAATTTCTAAAGCTGTAATCCCAGCACCAAGCTTGTCTAATTCTTCTTTTTGGTATCCTAAATACGTCATAATCTTTCCTCCTATGGTCATAATGTTGTTATGTGGTCATGATAAGTTGTGTCAAAAAAAATATATTTTGTTTCTTCTGTTACTTATATTGGTTATATTGTTATGTGGTACGTATCAGTTATGTTTTAATTTTACCTTATAAAAATATATATGTCAAATATTATTTTTCTAAAACTACTCTATATTTAAATTTATCTCCTCTAGCAATACTTATAGTATATTCTATAATATTATTGCCTTCAAAGGTAATTCTCTCTGTCATCATACTTGGTGAATTAATAGCGTTTTGAAGCAAAGCTGCTTCATTTTCTCTTGTAAGCACTGGTCTAAAGCTTTCTTCAGCTTTTGTAAATATTGCATTGTATCTTTTGGTAAATATATCATACATAGCTTCTCTTTCTAAATCTTCTCTAGTAATACCAACAAATCTATTATAAGGTATATGACTTGTCTCCACAATCATTGGCTTATTATCTGCTAATCTAAGCCTTGTAAATTTATATATTTTGTCCCCTTCATTCATATTCATCTTTTTAGCTGTTCTTTCATTCAATCTTGTTATTTCAAAATCTAAAACTTTAGTAGAAGGAGTTTTGCCTAGCTTCTTCATTTCTTCTGTAAAGCTATAAAACTTCAATAAATCTTGTTTAAATCTTTCACCAGAAACAAATGTACCTTTTCCATGCTGTTTATATATATATCCTTCCTTTTCTAATTCAAGAATTGTCTGTCTCACTGTGGCACGGCTTATATCATAGATTTCACATAATTCTCTTTCTGAAGGAAGCTTGTCATTTTCTTTATATTTTCCACAATTAATATCATTTATAATGATATCCATTAACTGATAGTATAATGGTACTCTATCTCCTTTTTTTATCTTTGACATAATGTCACCTCATAGTTAGTTTTCATTTTTTTGTACTGTGGTACGTACCTTTTATTATATAATATTACATTTCTATTTTAGTGTCAACATTAATTTATATATTAACCCTGATTATTCATATAACTTTGAATAGTATGCTGTATAATTTTGAATTATGAGCAGAGAACTAAAATCTATGATTTTATGTGAATCGCTTACTCATTCTTGGAATGAGTTTCTGATTTGCCGCTTATTCATTCGAAGAATGAGGTTCATTTATAAAAGGTATTTAATTTTCTATGAATAATCTGGGATTAAACATCAATATTAAAAAGTTGTCTGTATTCCCATTTTGAAAGAGCCCAGCTTTAAATCACATTTTTGTATTAAAGAATTGGCGATAATAATCTTGATATAGCTTCCTTTATTTTTATTATTTTAGAACGATTTTTATATAGTTCTTTCGTTATCTCACTTGAATTTTTTATATCATCTTTAAATACTGATATTAGATTTTCTGAAACTTCTCTGTCGTAAATTAGTGCATTAACTTCAAAATTAAGCTTAAAACTTCGTATATCAACATTAGCTGTCCCTACAGAGCATATTTTTCCATCAACTACAAATGTTTTAGCATGTAAAAACCCTTTATTATAAACGTAAGCTTTTACACCAGCTTTTAGCAGCTCTCCTATATATGAATATGTAGCCCAATAAACAAACATATGATCAGGCTTATCCGGAATCATTATTCGCACGTCTACTCCTGATAAAGAAGCAATTCTTAGTGCCTCTAAAAAACTACCATCAGGTATGAAATAAGGAGTTTGTATGTAGAGACTTTTTTTTGCTGAATAAATCATTTTCAAATATGCATACTTAATTTGCTCTTGCTCTGAATCAGGACCGCTTGATACAATCTGTATACCTGCATCACCTTTATGATCTGCGTTTTTAAAATATTTTGATAAATTATCAAATTTTTCTTTTGAAGCATATCTCCAATCTTCTAAAAACCTACTTTGTAAACTGTATACAGCTTCACCTATTATTTTTAGATGAGTATCTCTCCAATATCCCAATCGTTTATTTAAGCCTAAATATTCATCACCAATATTAAAACCACCAACAAATCCATATTTACCATCTATTATTACTATCTTTCTATGATTTCTATAATTAACCCTTAAATTAACATAGGGTATTTTAGAGGGAAAAAAAGCTACTGTTTTTCCTCCTGCTTCGTCTAATTTTTTTAATAATTTTCTTGATATCAAACGACTACCCATAGCATCATATAATAATCTAACTTCGACTCCTTCTTTAGCTCTTTTAATTAAAGCGTATAAGATTTTTTTACTTAATCCATCATTTTTGATTATATAATACTGAATATGTATATGCTCTTTTGCTTCATTTATAGCTTTTAAAAGGTTATCGAATTTCACTTTACCATCAGTGTAAACTTCGATATTGTTGTTTTGAGTAAAAAGGGAATAGTTATCTACTAAATTCATATATATCATATCTTTATATTCATACATCAAATTATCTTTGAATTCAATATTGTTATTTCTTAATAGTTCAATTTCACTATTTATGAGATTTTTTAGATTTTCTTTTTCAAATTTATTAAATCTAAATATCTTCTTTTTAGCAATATTTTGTGAAAACAGTAAGTATAAAATAAATCCGACACCAGGAACAAATAATAGCACCATTATCCATGCCCAAGCAGACGCTGGATTTTTCCTTTCTAAAAAAATTACAGCAAAAGCTAACACTATATTTAAAAACATAAGAATAGATACTGATGATGCAAATATATTCACAATAAAAACCCTCCCCAATGATGTAGGTATATATAATAGATATTTTATAGTATTATTTACATCAACTCAATATATTAATTAATTTTTTATGAATTGTATTATGAAACTATGAATATTTTTAAAAATTATCCGTAATTTTCTAGAGATTTATTATCACTTAATACTTATCTTTATTAAAAATTGATAATAGTTCATTCTTGTATTTTTCTAATTGATCTAAATATCTTAATACAGCTATTCTATTAAATCTATTTTTATTTTTTTTCCATTCTTTTGCTAATCCAGAATCTACTATAAAGCTACCTATAGCAGTAAGTCCTAATATTTTAAACCATCCACCGAATATTATTCTAGTCAAAAAGAAAATTACAAGTCCAATTACAATACCCAAAACAATATAAGGAAATTTGGAAGGATCATTTAAATCAATATTTCTTAATTTTATTCTTGATAAAACTTTTTTTATTTCATCACCTAGCTCAGGGGTTTGTTTAGCTACACTATTTAACCAAACACCTTCGGATTGAACATCACTATTCCATTTATCTACTTCCTGTTTTATTAAAACATTTATTTTTGATAACTTAATAGTATCCTTAGTCTTTGAAGTCTTCACCATTTCAGCTTTAATAATTGATTCTAATTTACTCCATTGCTTATCAAAATCATTTTTGAAATCCATAATTTTTTCACTCCCTATTTTCACCTTTCAAGCACTAACTATATTTTAAACTACCAAAATCATTGATTGGTAATAAGTTTATATTTATAATTTATTCTTTTAAAAAACTCTATATGAGCTAAAATTTAGGTTCTGCTCTTAATTCAGACCTATACATCATATTTATTTAAAAAGTTATATAAATAATTGAGGTTAAAATGAAATTATTACATTTTAATTAAAATTGTTGTATTTTTTATTTTTTTACATTTTTTTCTATTGTCTTGTGATATATTAAATATTGCAATATAAGTTGAATTAATAAATTTAAGCATAAAATAATTAGTTCAACTTATATAAAAAACAAATAGGAGGTATGCTTCATGAAAAAAATAGTAAGTTTCATTTGTGTTACTGTGCTGTTATTTGCATTATGCACGGCAAGTTTTACAGCATCAGCTCCACCATTAACACAATTAGGAATGTATGGGGTTGAATCAGCTCAAGGAGGAGCTGAATACATTACATCATCAACTCAATTTTCTACAGTAAATGACCACGGTGGAAATCCATTTTATATATATACTTATGAAATTGGATACAGTCAAAATCGAATTGCCAAATTAAACGGTTCTATGCTCAATCAGGTTGGCTCACAAGCTATTGATTTAAATGGAGATAGTATAATTGACGGATATTATCGTATATGGGATGCTAGCGGGCATACTGGTGGTACTTTTACCTACCAAGCTACATCTATTAACTCTCCTTGGAATACAATGTCTACTAGTATATATATACAATAATAAGTTGATAATAATGAAAGCTAAGAACAAAATCTTCAATAATAAATATTTTTCAAACAAAAAAAACTAAAGCATATAAGTACACACCTATATGCTTTAGTTTCTTTAATGTCCTCTTTTTTTCTTTTTCTTTTTTTCATGCTTAATTTGATATTTAATCTCTTTTTCTCTCTCACGTTTTTCTTTTGAAGATATTTTTCTCTCAAGTTTATTTTCTTCACGAGCTTTATTTATTGCTTGTTGAGCTTTGGTACCAATTCCTTTAGTTTGTGTTTCCTTACGAACCTTTCTTTGAAGTCTTTTGGGATTAATTTTTTTAGTAGTTTTCATATCTACTGACATTGGTTTACTAAATCTGAGATTATAATAACTACTAAGTATGAATTCATATACTTCGTAATCTTTAGGTTCACTCCCAAATACAGTTTTAGCAATCTCAAGCTTTCCATTTTCAATTCTTTCAAAGACTCCAACCCAAAACGGTTCTTCAAAATAGACTGTTAATTTGTTCATTTTCTTTTCCTCCTGTTAAGTAAACCCAATTTCTAATTAGGGTTAAAGCTTTTTAAGAACGGACAACCCACAGGAGGGAAGGTTACTGACGAGCATATGTCGCATCCGGACTACCAACCGAATTGTGTTTTTATCTTAAGCTTTTATTTAAATGCAGATTATTCATGAATATATGAATAATCTGTTTCATTTATATTATATATATTTAGGCATTTATAATCAATAACTATGCAGATGCCTTTCTATTTACTATTTTCAAGCTGTAAGCAACAACATTATATATCACCAAGGTAATAACAACATTACTTATTGAAGTAGGAAGCACTATACCTAAAAACAACGCCTTAAAAGGTGCTGGAAGACCTACTATCAACAATGCTGAATATAAAAATACACTACCACTAACTATAGTTCCTATAAAGCTAATTATACCTATTGATATCTTATTTAAGCTCACTTTTTGAGCTAGTTTAATTAAAATTAAAACAACAAAGCATGTCACAATCTTATCAATTACATTCGGTATTTGCCCACCAGGAAAAGTAGTTGTCAGTGATGTAAATAATCCTCCTATAAAAGCAGTTAGTATACAATTGTTTAAGGTTGGATTTATAAATATTGCTACAAATATAAATGATAACATTAAATCAAATTTCATACTACCTAAAACACCAGGTGTTATTTGATGTAGTATTAAACCAACAGCCAACAATAAAGCAGTAAAAATATTTTTTCTTAAATTCATATGAAATCTCTCCTTTTATTTTTAATTTATTAGTTAAAATATTTTCTTTATAATTTTTCATTGATCTTCATACCATAAATAACACCTCCTTTAAAATCAGATTATTAGTTAGTTACAAAACTCTATACTACTTATAAATTCTATGTTTACA
Organism: Abyssisolibacter fermentans; assembly: GCF_001559865.1. NCBI lineage: Bacteria > Bacillati > Bacillota > Clostridia > Eubacteriales > Clostridiaceae > Abyssisolibacter > Abyssisolibacter fermentans. The sequence continues at coordinate 40,154 of NZ_LOHE01000037.1, read as the reverse complement.
TATTTTGAAGTAACTCAGTTTCCCTATATGATAATTGTAAAAGCTACCAATTATAGTTACTAGGGAACCATCTCATGTTTCTTTGAAAGCGTGACTTCAAGAGTTCGTTTCTTCATCGCTCTCACTTAAATCATAAGAAACGGGCTCTTGTCGGAACCGTCAAAGATTATGAGATGGGTCCCCTCACCAAAAACTTATAAGCTAAACGATTAATGTTATCTACACATTATATTTAAATATTTGTTCTGCAACTACCTAAATCAGATTATAGTTAGTAGTAAAAACAAAAAAACAAAAAATCCTTCAATCCCAAAGGGACGAAAGATTTGATTTCCGCGGTACCACCCAAATTAGGTAATATTAACTACCTCACTTATACAAATACGGAGCTAATGCTCGATATCCTGATTCTGTAACGAGAATCCCTCGACTTCAGTTACTAACTTCATAGCTTTCACCTAGTTCCTCACAGGTCCATTCATTAAAATTATAATATCGGTCTTCCACCAACACCGATTCGCTTAACTCATAATTTTTAACTACTACTCCTGTTCAACGGATTAATTATATTTATAATAGTAAAGCGTTAAATTCCTAAAAACTATTTTCATTAACTATAACATACTATTTTATGAATTGCAATGCTTTTTTTAGTACCAAATACAAGCATATATTATATCAGATTCTATGGCATCTTCATTATAAATACTGAAATATTGATTTTTTTGGGTATCTTTACTTGTTATTAATATTGCATCTCCTTTACTTATAGTAAATATTTCATTGGATGGAATTCTAATGTTTATATTACCATTTACACAGTATATTGCTTGAGTCAATTTTGAAAATCCATTTGCTTTATTATTTATTTCTATTTTTTTGACATTATCATTTGCTATATGTACAGCCTCTAACTCACCTTTACATTCTCTGTTAGTCATCAAATTAAAATCTGTTACTCTACCATAACTTTTAGTTATCCAACTACCGCTAAAGCTATCTTGTTCAAATGGCTTTAATAAGCATTCATGATGACCTTCATGCTTCAAAACAAACTCACCATCAATTATCATAATTATTCTATTTATATTTGGTAGACTTGTAAAAACAGATTCTTCAGCTTCAACCTTTGCCGAACTAATCCTCCAAAGAAAATTTCTTTCACTATACAACGCATCCTTTGGATATATTGCTATCTCTGTTGTTGTCCCCCCTGACCAATTACTAACTTTGAATTCATTTTTTCTTATTACTTCAACTTTATAAGTCATTTCATCAGAACCTTTCTATAGCTGTCTATTTTCTACCATATGCGTATATAACAGGCATATTAAAATGAAATTTGCCATCTTCTTTTTTAAAATTCTCTAATCCATTACAAATATCCTTTTCAAATTGTTTAAACTTGTTATCTCCTAGTTCTTTAATTTCTTGAAATATTGCTCGTACAGCATTTGCCCACATATCACTCCACCATTCATTTTTATCTCTATATATGACATCATTTACTTCCTCAAAAACCTGAATATCTTTAAATCCTGCATCTTGTAAAATTTGAGTTATACCTTTAACTGTATTCAAGTTTTGTTTATTTGATTCTTGCTTTTCTTCTGTATCCTCTTTCTTTTCACTATCTTCATTTGGTAAATATTTATCTGTTATATCTGATAACCATTCTTGATCTGTTTGTACACCCCAATAACTAAAGCTAACTTGTCCATTAGTTTTTAGAACACGTTTTATTTCTTTAAATTTGACATCACTAAAAAGAATATAAGCTAATATAAAACCACCAATAATATTGTCAAAGCTTTCATCATCAAATTCAAGCTTATCAGCATCCATATATAAAACCTCTGCATTATTAATATTTTGCCTTTTAATTATTTTGTCTGTTTCTCTAACCATTACTTCAGAATTATCTATACCTATAACTTTTCCTTCTTCATCAACTTTTTTAATAGCAGGAAATAAAGAAGCTCCTTTACCCATTCCAATATCTAAAATTTTTGTACCTTTATTTATACTAGAAAGCTCAACTAGTCTATTTCCAAACTCACCCCAATAATTAGGTCCAATTTCATTAAAAGTTGGAGCTACCTCATCCCATAATTTAATATATTGTTCTTTAATTTCTTGTTTGTTGTTATCCATACCCTCATCCTTTCTTTTTTATCCCATTTTTTAAACTAGCTTAATGAATTAACATTTTTAAGATATTTACTAAGAAAAGATACTCATCTCTTCTATTCTATCAAAAGCTTCTTTTAATTGTTCTATGCCAGCAGAAACAGCTATTCTTATATAGCCTTCTCCACAATCTCCAAACGCATTTCCAGGTAGAACCAATACATGTGCTTCATGTAATATTCTATCCGCTATCTCCGTAGAACTTAAACCTGTCTTTTTTATATTTATAAAAGCATAAATACTTCCTCTTGGCGGCAATATTGACATGTTTGGTATGCTTTTAATTCTATCATATACATAATAAATTCTTTTTTTATACTCTTTGATTATAAGAGGCTGAACTTCTTTTCTCATTCTTAAAGCGTGTAATGCAGCTCTTTGTGATATTGATGGTGCAGTATATACATTATTTTCATTTACATCATTCATAGTATTTATTATCATTGTTGGAGCTAAAACATAACCTATACGCCATCCTGTCATACAAAAATCTTTAGAAAAACTGCTTACTGTGATTGTTCTTTCCTTCATATTACCTATTGTTGTTATTGGTATAAATGGCTTATCATAGCTAAATGCTGTATAAATATCATCTGCTATAACAATAAGGTCATATTTTACAGCAATATCTGCTATAGCCTTTAAAGTTTCTTTGCTAAAACATGTTCCTGTTGGATTATTTGGAGTATTTATCATTATAGCTTTAGTTTTATTTGTTATTAATTTTTCTAATCTTTCAGTATTTACCTTGAATTCTTCATCTTCATAAGTATTTAGTACAATAGGTTTACCTCTGACCAATCGGATTTGCTGAGGGTATAGTGTGTAATATGGTGCATGAATTATTACCTCATCCCCATCATCTAATATTGATTCTAGAACAAGCCACATAGCATGTCCACCACTTGTAGTTATCATACATTCTTCTGATTTAACTTCATAGTTATAACAATCCTTATAATAACGACATATCTCTCCTCTTAACTCTAAATCCCCAAGAGCATCAGTATAGTGAGTATGACCTTTTTTAGCATCTTCAAAAGCAGCATTAATAATTCTTTCATCTGTTGTTAAATCAGGATCTCCTAAGCTTAAATTAATTAAATCATGATATTCTCTCGTACGACTACAACTTTTCCCCATAGGAGTAGAAAAATCGGTCCAATACCTTTTAGAAATAAATTTATGTTTCAATTCAAAACCCCCTTGTAATAATTCATTTCTATCAATGATGATGTATCTTGTTCAAATCATAACTATTTTTTAATTAAAGCTCCTATCTTGACTATAACTATTTTAATTACTACCCATAGAAGGTAGTATATAAATATTATACCATAAATGTTATATTTGTTTTAAAACAATAAATTATTATATTAAAGTTAATTTAAGTCAAATAACTTAATTACCAAAATATATTACTTTTTTACTTATTTTTATCAATTTCTACTTGGATATTATATGAATAATTAGAATAAAATTTATATTTTGTCTATCAGTTGTACGTAAATTGTATTATAATGAAATATATGTAATGATTTAATAGTAGTGTATTATAAAGGAGGTGTGAACGGTTGACTGAAAATAATTAAGTCAACAAATATTATGTACAATAAAAAATCACTTTTTATTTTCTTTTTAATTTTAAGTTTATTATTCACAAATCTATCTTTTGGGACACCATCGGTTTTTGCAGAAAAAAATAAATATCCAATAAAGTATGATCTAAGAGAACTAAACAGGTTAACCCCTGTCAAAGAACAAGGAAGCATAGGAAGCTGTTGGGCATTAACTTCAATAGCAGCCTTAGAATCATCTATTAAAACCAATGAAAGCATAGATTATGACTTTTCTGAAAACAATCTGATAACTCAATTGAGTAACAATTATTCTGATGGTTTTGATAGAGATGCAGATAATGGTGGTGATGACGCTTTAGCAACTGCTTATTATGCAAGCTGGAAAGGTCCTGTACTCGAAACAGATGACCCATATCCAGAATCTAAAAAAGCTGAGGATATTGTGATCAGAACTGGTAAAAAAGCTGCTAAACACGTTCAAGAAGTTATCTTCCTTCCCGAAAGAAAAAATCCACTGGATAATGACTTGATTAAGGAACATATTATGAAGTATGGTGCTATTTCTGCATCAACATGGAAAGGTACTAAGCAAACTTTTGGAAAATTTTATGATGAGAATAATTTTGCATGGTACTATCCTTATGACTATATGAATGATGAAGGGCATGGTCATTCAGTAAATATAATTGGATGGGATGATAATTATCCTAAAGAAAACTTTAAAATAACTCCTGATGGAGATGGAGCTTTCATAGCACAGAATACAAAAGGTTCTCTTTGGGGACAGCCAAACAGGGAAAAAAATATGGGTGGATTTTTTTACATATCATATTATGATATGATGCTGGGAACTAAACTAGATTCTAATATAGGTAACTCAGTTATTACAAGAATAGACAGTACAGATAATTATGATCATATATATCAATATGATCCTCTTGGTTATACAAAATCAATAACACCAAATAAAAATAATGAAGCTTGGTTTGCTAATAATTTCAGAATAAATAATACTAAACCTGAAGCACTAGCGGCTGTTAGTTTCTATACATTAGATGAAGATTTAGATTACACAATATATATGATAGATAATTTTAATGGTTCATTTAATGATATGAAAGAGCTTAAAAAAGGGAACATATCATTACCAGGATATCATACTATAGATTTAAATAAACAGGTACAACTAGACCCTAAGCAAAAAGTTTTAATACTTGTTAAATTAAAGTCAAAAAATAACACTACACCATCTATTGCTATTGAATCACCTGAAGGTATAATGTCAAGTAATGCAAAATCACATATCAAACAAAGTTATATTAAAAAATCTATTGATTGGAAAGATTTAAAAGGCATTGAGCATAACGCAAATGTATGCTTGAAAATGTTCACAAATGATTATCCACATTCTCAAGAAGAAATGATAAATGTTAGTGATATGAAAAAGGATGTAGACTTTTTAGTTGAGTGGACAAAAACACATCAACCCGTTGCTAAGTTAACAGGTTATACTGAAATGCAAAAAGCTACAATTGAAGATGTATATTCCAAAATCAATCAACCTATGACTAAGAAAGATTTTTACTTCATCATAAACAGATTATTTACAATGATGAATGATGGTCACACTAGTTGTCACTTTAGGTTATATGAACATGAAAAATATTTAAATCTTCCATTTGTATGGCTTGAAGAAGGTCCTATAGTATCAGATAATCTCGGAAAATTTATGATTGGAGATAAAATAATTAGTATAGGTGGTAAAACTCCTCAAGAGCTTGAGATAATGTTTAAAACTCAAATATCTACTGAAAACTATTATTGGCTTCATACACAAGCACCTTATTTTATTAATATATACAGCTATCTAAAACATTTTGATATGATAAATGATGATGAAACCGTTGACGTTGTAATAGAAAGACAAGGTAAAAACTTAATTATTAAAAAAGAATTTGAAATGTATGATGAAATAAAAACTTATTCATACGCTACATCACGAAATGATAACTGGCTTGAATATCGTATTGAACCAAAGAATAATTTAGGCTACTTTAGATTTGATAATTGGCCTAATGGCGAAGAATTAGAAATTCTTAAAAATAAAGTTGATGCATTCTTTAACGAAGTAGCAACTAATAAAATAAACAATATTGTTTTTGATTTAAGAGATAATAAAGGTGGATTTTCTCAGATTCTTGAATACATAATATCATATTTAGATACAGATACTGTCTATTCTCAGGATTATATAAAATATTTTAATCCTCCTAAAGTATCTGATGATATTTTATTTAAGGGTAATACCTATATAATGACATCTAATAGAAGCTTTAGCTGCTCCGTTTATGGAACTACTATACTTAAAGATAATGGTATAGCTAAAACAATTGGAGAACCAACTGGTGAGATGCCTGCATTTAATAGACATGGTAATGGTTCAGATGGTATATTACCAGCTACAGGTTGGAAATTCATGATGACAAGCTATACACCTAATAGACCTTTAGATCATGATGAAAGCGAAATATCTATTTCCCCTGATATTCCTGCTTACACTACAGCAAGTGACCTCATAGCAAGTAGAGATATTCAGCTAGAAAGAATGAGAGAAACAGCTAGAAACTTACCTTATGCTTTTTGTCCAAAAACTGTTAATTATACTGCTGACGAAAAAATAATAATTAAAAAGGATAGTGCATTTTACGTTGATAAAGCTAATGTTATTCACGTAGACGGTGTAATAAACAACATATGGATTGAAGATTGTATAAATCATGATCAAATAAATTTAGAGCTTGAGCAAGCCAGTGATATGTCTATAGAGCTTCCAAAATATTTAGAAAAAAACAAAACATATCATTTGATGATTGGTACAAAGACGCAAACTAAGTGTGTACTTTTTGATATATTAAACAAGCAAGGAGTTAACTTCGAAGATGAATATGATTATGTATTAGAAACAACTCCTGATGCCGAGTTATATATTGTTCGTGCCAAAAAGTCATATCTAGTAATTAATAATAACCATTTCAATAGTTTTATTATTGATGATTTTGAGAAATTAAACAAAAAAAATATTTGGATAGAAGATATTAAAACTCATGAAAAAATATACTATAAAAAATTAACTTTAAAAACAGGTGATAATATATATACAAAATTAGAAAAAACTCTACTTCCCAATAAAGAATATGTTTTAAAAATAAAATATGATGACACTGAATATACTGCTAAATTAAATATAGAAAACAAACCTATAAAATTAACTCTTCAACGTCATCATTATGTAGCAAAATATAATTATATTGTATTAAGTTTTAGTAAACCTATAAGCTCTAATATAAAAAATTCTGGAATAACACTAATTGATGAAAATGGAAAAAAATATTATGTAAAATCTCAAAGAGCTAATGATTGTTGTCAAATTTTACTAATTGTACCTCGCATGAATCTAAAACAAAATAAATTGTATACTCTAAAAATACCAAAGGGTAATATTAAGTCTATTAATAATAAAGTTTATGATAGTGAAATTCTAGTAGAATTTGAATACAATGAATGATTTTATTAAATTAATTACAATTTTGTAAATATTTAATCTAAAACAGGGTTTGTGTTTGATTTTATATAATTATTATATAATAATGTAATATTTGTTATTAAACTTATTTTATAGGAGGTGTATTGTTGGCATAACTATTAATTTGCCAACGACAATTATGAGTAATAAAAAATCAATTTTAGTTTTTATGTTAGCTTTATCATTACTATTTGTTAATTTACCATTTTCATCAAATGTTTTAGCACAAAGTAATAATACTATAAAAATAGCTCCTGATGGAGAATTATTTATAGTACGAGCTGTAGACGGAGCTATTTCTATCAACAATACAAAATGCCCAGATTTTATAATAAATTTTGATAATATTGAAAAAAATGATATTTGTATATTGGATGTAGCAAATAATCTAGAAATTCCTTTTAAAGATTTTATATTGAGATCAGGAGATGATATATATACTAAATCAACATTAACTTTAAATCCTGATAAACAATATATACTCAAAATACAACATGCAAATGGTACATACACAGCAAATTTGATTATTGATGAGCAGGCATTACCTTTAGATTTCGAACCATATGCAGATTCTTATCAATATTATACTCCAAGATTTAATTACATGATATTAGCTTTTACAAAACCATTAGATACAAATTTTGATTTATCTAATTTTGTTTTAACCGATCAAAACAATAATATTATTCCATTAGCTAAAGTCGAAAGAGCATGTGGATGCTATGACCAACTAATAATCACACCTAGTGAAAAGCTTGCACCAAATAATACTTATACTTTATCAGTACCTGCTGGTTCTATTAAATCAATTAACAACGAAGTATACAATGAAGATATCATAGTTGAATTCGAGCATGTATTATTTGATTTTGAACCTTATGAAAATTCTTCTTATTATACTTATCAATATAATTACATCAAATTAAATTTTACAAAATCAATAAAAACTCAATTTGATATATCTAATTTTGTTTTAACTGATGAAAACAACAATATAATTTCATTAGATCACATTGAAAGAGCATATGAATGCTATGATATATTGTTAGTCATACCTAGTCAAAGACTTACTCCAAATAAAACTTATACTTTATCAGTATCTGCTGGTTCCGTCAAATCAATTTACAATGAAGTATACGATAAAGATATTATAGTTGATTTTGAATGTATTCAGTAGCTTAATAATAAAAATCCTCCTTTACCTATATTATGGAGGATTTTTATTCTATTAGTAAAATATTATTTTAGCCCATATTTATCAATTATAAGTGTTGTTTTTGTACCTATTAGTATTTTCTAAAATTTCATGTAAAACATCTACAATATTTTGAAACTCAAACCTATTATTTAATCTAAAATATAAACTTCTAAAAAGGTTTTTAACATTAACATAGATTATAAGATCATGTGGATATACTTTAACTTCTGTCATTTTTTCAAAACTTTTTATCCACTGAATTATTTCAACCTCAGGTATTTGTTTTCTTTCTAATACTGACACTACCGCTGTAACTATTCTTTCATCTTCTTCATAAATGTACCCGTATTTACTTATGATTATTTTATTATGTATAGAAGATAGTATTCTTTTTAGATCATTGTAATCAATCTCTTCACACCTTGCTAATTCATCCAAAGTATCAGCTCCGTGACAAACGCTATCTATCCATCCTTTTCCTTCTACATAACCTCTTACATCTATATCTTCATCATAGAATTTTATAACTTTTTCAAAAATAATATCTATATCGTTTTTAGATAAAAATTTATCATGTCTATGATTATACAAAACTGAGCCTACTATTAAAACTGAAAAAGCTCTTACAAATGAAGTATCATCTGTTCTACCAAGTCCACATAATAAATGATTTTCATCCAAACAGATATAGAGTATTTTATAAATTTCTTCTTTTGTTAAGACATTATCTATTATCCATTTTGATAGAATAGAAAAACACAACTTGTCTCTAAGCTCTCCATCTGTATCACCTAAATAATCAACCATTTCTAAAGCTAAATCAAACGATTTATAACCTTTTGGTACTTCATAATTGTTTTCTTTTACTGTTTTTAGTAAAACTTTTAATTCTCCTTTATTCACAATAGTTCTCCTTTTTTAATTTAATTATATAATCTGTACTCTGACAACATTATGTCAGTGAGAACTAATTTCTTTATTAAAAGTTTAATTTAATTTCATATATGCTTTTTTTACTTGTATACCGATAGGTAAAGCTATTATAATTCCTACTGTTGTAGTTAATAATGATCCTGGAATTTTACTTAATGGAGCAATAAAATTCCCCAAAAAGAAAACATTTGTGAAATAATACCCAACTAATGATACAATTCCTCCAATAATATATGCAAATAAATTTACTTTCATTCTAAGCCCATTACCTTCATATTTATGTACTATCAAGGATACTACAAAAGCCATAGCCCCTTTAATTATTAATGTAAATGGTGCATAAGCAACAAATCCGCCTATAATATCAAATAAAAACATTCCTCCACCAGAAGCAATTGCTGCATCTATAGGATTTAATAAAAGTGCAGTTATAAAAAGAGCTGTTGTCCCTAAATGCATCATACTTGCACCTATAGGTATGTTAATAAATGTAGCGACCAAGTTAAATGCAGCAAGCAATGCCAAAATTACAATTCTTCTAGTAGTCCATCTATTTTTCTCTATTTTCATCTAATCACTCCCTTATTTAAAACACAATTCTATTATTCCACAGTTTTTAAATATGGTCAATGAGAGTTTTTGTTTAAACAGCAAGATATACTATTCAAAAAAAAGCTGAAAATAAAACAAAAAAAATTGTTTACTGTGTTAAAATCGCAAAGTAAAAAGGTTGCTAAACACAACCTTAATATGCTAGTTATATATTTTTAAAAATTATGACTTATATAATATAGCCTTTTCATTTATATTTTTATCTATTGCCTTTCCGCTTTTATTAATCTTTTTTAAAGATGAAGCAAACATTTTTAATTGTATAAGCCTATCTTCACTAATGTTAGAAGTAACAATTCTTCTATTACTTCTTTTTTCTCCTTTATAAGAACACATTAATTCACTTCCTTTTCATACTCAATATTTAATATTTAAAAACTTATTCCAATATCCATATATTTAATCAATTAACCTTGAAACTTTTTTTATATATAAAATCCAAAAAATCATCATAATCTTGTAATATGTATTCCATTGCATAACTAATATTATCAAAATAAGTTCCTAACAGCAGGGCTGTTGAATATAGAATATTAGCTATTTCTCTATCAAAAACTTTATCATTGTTATAAACTAATGTATCACATGCTAGATATCCAAATATTTTTTTACTACCTTCTTGACACAGTATAGGCACTGTTACTGATGAATTGTAATGTTTAGTGAAATCTGCATTTTCATTCATGTAATTTTCACTATTTTTATTAACACAATTGCATACATACATTTCTTTTTCTAAACATTGCAAAAAATCAGAGTTTAAATATATAGAATATTTTTTCTCACCTATTTCTCTTTTCCCTTCCATGTATGTCATTGAATCTCTAAATGCAGTAAACACTATTGTATCAAAATAATCTTCTCTTTGTCTTAATGGTTTATTTAAAAGCTTGATTGTAATAGCCACGTTATATGCTTTATCTTCACAATTAAGATAAGATTCTATTTCATTTTTAAGGTGTGTTGTAATATTAGATAATACTCTTCTGTATTCATCAATAATTCTATCATAGTGTTTTTGCTTAGTATTAGCTATCATTTTATTTTTTTTATTTTCTATTTTTTCTTCATCAACTTTACTATTTTTCATTAACTCTACATATTCTCTAATATCGTCAATTTCTGCAAAGTATTCATCATTAAATGCATATAATCTAGGTAAAAACTTATTTAATGTACCATTGATATATTTGTAATAAATTATCAAACCCTTACATTTAGCCTTGCAATTCTTCTGTATTTTTTCAATATTGTCTCTATCACATCTTAATTGATTTAGGTTGTTTTTATATTTGAAGTATAATATCATTTGTATAATACCAACAGAAATTAATAAAATAGAATTAAAAATTACAATAGAAATTACTATCCACCATTCTAAAGTATCTTGTTTTGTTATTCCTATGTAAGATAAAATAAAGCCCATCATAGTTATAACGAAATAAAAACAATTTATAACCTTCTGTAAATGCTCTCTCATTTTATCTTTTAAGTTAAAAATAATCTATCCCCCCTCTAATGCCTACCCTTATCCATATCTAATATATTAGCCATCTATTGAAAATATTCCGATAGGCTTTACATTTGGTAAAATAATCATTAAATGTATGTGTATATTAATATTTTATTTATTAATATATTTTATGAATTCTATTGTATTATGGTTATTATTGCAGTAGTATGTAGGATATTAAGGCTCATCTAAAGTTTCTTTTTAAATAATTTTTAAGTGTTTATTTAGGGCACTTCTGCATAAATAAAAAAACATTACTCAATATTATATGATACTAAGCAATGTTTTGTTTTTTCTATGATATTCTATTTTCTAAATCAGTTTGATTTAACTTATTATTCTTCAATTTTACTTGCTATCTTATTAAGCAAGCTTAACAATTCCTCTTTTTCATTATCATCATCTAAAGCATTTAATAACCTACTACATACAACGTGTTCTAATTCTAAATGTTCCTTTTGTGCAAGCTTTCCTTCTTCTGTTAATTTTAATCCAAATGAACGTCTGTCTCTTTTACTTATAAATCTTGTCAAATAATTTCTCTTTTCTAACCTATCTATAGCACTCGTTAACGTACTTTTTGGTGTTTCTAGAATATCGCTTATTTCTTTCAATATAATATCTGGATTTTCTGAAACCAAATTTATAATTCCTATTTCTATAGTAGTTAGTCCTTGTAATTTTTTAAATTGCTTTTCCAATTCACTATTATCTAAAGCCTTATTTATTCTATGTAATAGTACATTCAGTAATTTAATCTGATTTTCTTGCATTTAATCACTCCTATAGCATTTAATATAACAATATTTTTAATCCGTATAATACTTCTTAATTAACTTTTTTACTAGCAGCAACATAATAATTCACTGGTTCTTTATTTAAAACATCTCTTTCTTTTATTACGAAGTTGTGTCTTATTAAATAATCATCTATATCTTCTTTTTTATAATACGATAAATAAGGTATGATGCCAAGTACTTTAGCAATTTTGAGTACAGTAAGCATTATATGTTGTTTTATTTTTACAGGTTCAGCGTAACAATCAGTAGCCATTAATAAAAATCCATTTGGTTTTAATAATCTGTATATTTCATTTAATAACATATCAGGTTCTTTTACAATATGTAAAGCATTGAATAATAATATGGCATCAAATGATTCGTCTTTATAATTTAAGTTATATCCATCAGCCACCTTAAACTCTACATTATTTATTTTAAGTTTATTTGCTTTTTCTTTAGCTACAATTATCATTTCATTTGATATATCAATTGCTATAATCTTCTTTACAGTTTCAGCAATGCCAAAAGTAACTAACCCTGTTCCACATGCAATTTCTAATACATCAAAATCATTTTGAAGTATTTTATTTGAATTCTCTATTGAAAGTTTATATGCATCATCATATATGCTACACTGTTTATCATATTTACTAGCAAGCTTATTCCATATTTTTTTCTCTTTAAATATTCTTTTACTATTGTCCACCTTACATTCCCCTTTAACTCATTATTTATTTACTCTTGCTGTAACAATAAATGTGTCCATGTATAATCTTCTCCAGTCTATATCAACAAATCCACAATCGCCTAATAGCCTAGTAATCTCTTTTTTAGAACATATTCTATAGTCTCCATCATCACTAAATTTAGTAAAAAAATTAACCACTTGCCTTAAAATCACAACAAACCACGGATCTCCTATAATAATATGTCCTCCATTTTTAAGTACTCTATTCATTTCCTTTAAAGCTTAAATAGGTTTAGGATAACAATGAAATGAATCTATACATAAAACAACATCAAAAGTATTCTTATCCCACGGTAGATTTTCTGAATCTCCAATTTTTAATGCAACGTCATCATTTAATTTTTTCTTAGCAACTCTTATCATTTCACTCGAAAGATCTAAACCACAAAATGTAATATCCTCTTTCTTTGGTATCATAGATAACATATTACCTGTCCCACAGCCAATATCTAAAATAGATTTATACTTTATAGTACTAAGTTTCTCTAAAACCATACCATATATTTTACTTGAATGTTTACCATTAAAAGTTGTATCATAACAATCTGCTTGCGCATTAAATGTTTTTAATGATTTTTCTTTAATAATATCAGTATTATTCAACATAATCATCTCCCGTTTATTTGACACTAGTATTATTCGATATTAATATATTACTATTATCGTACTATTTTGTCAATTCTAATTTGTTTAATTAATTCTATTTTGAACAAGATAATAGTATAAATAACAATGTAAAATAAACAATTAATCACTAGAAAGGAAAGGTAGATATGCATATTTATTTAAATATTATATTAACTATTTCATTGTTTTTAGCAAGTTGTTTATCAAATTTTGATATTATTGATAAGGGTATCAGTCTAATAAATAATCCTACTAAGGCAATAGCTAATAGTATATTAAGTCAAATGACTTTAGAAGAAAAAATAGGGCAAATGTTTATGGTTGATGCTGATTCTCTTGATAATAAAAGAAATTTAACTGTATTAACTGAAAACTCTAAAGAATTATTGGCAAAATATAAATTAGGTGGCGTAATTTTTTTTAAAAACAATATTGTATCAATAAATCAAACACAAAAACTCATTAGTGATTTACAAGATAATTCAAAAATTCCCCTATTTATATCAGTTGATGAAGAAGGAGGAAAAGTATCTAGAATTGCTAGTAATCTAAATATGCATGCTACTGTACTACCAAATAGCAATATAATAGGTAATACTAAAAAATCAAAAAATGCTTACCTAATAGGACAAATACTAGGAAAAGAAATTTCATCACTTGGCTTTAATATGAACTTTGCACCTGTAGCAGATATTAACACTAATCCCAAAAACCCAGTAATTGGTGTGAGATCATATGGCAATGATGAAAAATTAGTTGCTGAAATGGTTTATAACTGTATTGTAGGTATGCAAGATCAGAATGTATCATCTGTTATCAAACATTTTCCAGGTCATGGAGACACAGCTACTGATACACATAAAGGCACTGTAATAATTAAGCATGATATTGAAAGACTTAGAAGTATAGAATTTATTCCATTTAAAAAAGGAATTCAAGCCGGTGTAGACGGTATAATGATTGCACATATAAAAGTACCTAATGTTACAAATGAAGAAATAGAAGCATCTCTTTCAAAAGAAGTTGTAACTAACATATTAAGAAATGAATTAGGTTATAAAGGATTGATTATAACAGATGCTCTAAATATGTGTGCTATAGCTAATGTATATGGTACAAAAAAAGTATGTGTCAAAGCTGTATTAGCAGGGGTAGATATATTACTAATGCCTATTCCTTTTGAAGAAGGCTACAATGAAGTTTTAAAATCTGCAAAATCAGGTATTATAACAGAAGAAAAAATAAATGAATCAGTTATAAGAATACTTGAAACTAAAATAAAAAGAAAGCTATTTGAAAAAACTCAAAAAAATCCAGAAAAAGAACTCGGCAGTCAACAAAATGTGGAAATACTAAAAAGTATTTTAGAATAAACCACTACTTAGTTTCTTGCTAATAATATGTGATTCGTATATCCCAAGTATCTCCACATAACCGTGATTAATCATCTAATAGTTTATTAAAGTTCCAATTTTTCATTCTTTCTTTAAAAGACTCATACAGACAGTCTATAGATTCTATACTTGCATCTACCCATTTATATTTATCATGTTCATCTGACAGTCTGATTTCACCTTTTTCTAGCTTACATAAATAGATTATTCCTGTTATCTGACGATTTTCATATACTACGTTCCAAGTGTCTAATAATCTAAATGGTTTAACACGTAAACCCGTTTCTTCTTGTACTTCCCTTAATAAGGTGTCTTGTGCTGTTTCAGAAAATTCCATTCTACCACCCGGTAAGTCCCACAATTCTTCCTTTACTCTTTTCTTATGCATTATTAAAAATTTATCTTTATCAATGATAATAGCTTTAACTGAAAACTCAATTTTTTTATTATTTTCCACTAGCACACCTTCCATTTTAAAAGTATTTGATTTATCAAAAGTTACTCACTAAAACATATTATACTTTAATATTATAACATTAAAAATTGTGCTTTTGAGGAAAAACAAGTATAACTAGATAAAATATTAAAATGTCTAAAATGTCAATGTGTTATAAAAAAACAAACCTGAGTAATAATAGTAGTATAACTTTTTTATGATAATATTTTAAATAGAATAAAATTTAATTATTTCTTTCTTTTTTAATTAAAAACATGTATACTATTATTACTAGGTACTAATAACTATTATTAGTACAAGGAGGTGTTGATATGAATTTACCAAAGCTAAAAATTGGTGATCTTGTTGCTAAAATACCTATTGTTCAAGGTGGAATGGGTGTAGGAATTTCTCTATCATCCCTTGCTGGGAATGTTTCACTAAATGGAGGCATAGGTGTTATTTCAGGAGTTGCTATTGGTTTTGACCAACCTGATTACTTTAAAAATAAAAAAGAAGCTGATATAAAAAGTTTAAGATATCACATAAGAAAAGCAAAGGAAATTTGCAACGATGGAATAATAGGAGTAAATATAATGACCGCTTTAAATAATTTTGAAGAAATGGTCAAAGAGTCCGTTAAGGAAAAAATTGATATAATTTTTTCTGGTGCAGGACTTCCATTAAGTTTACCCAAGTTTGTCAAAGGTACTACAACAAAAGCAGTTCCTATTATATCTTCAGGTAAAGCAGCTTCAGTAATTTGCAGAAGTTGGGATAGAAAACATAATATAATTCCTGATGCTTTTGTTTTAGAAGGACCAGAAGCAGGCGGACATTTAGGCTTTAATCTTGATGATTTAAACAATCCCAAAATAAAACTTGTTGACCTTTTAAAAGATGTGCTTGAATCAATTAAGCCATATGAAAAAAAATATTCAAGAAAAATACCAATAATTGCAGGTGGTGGAGTCTTTAATGGTAAAGATATAGCTCATTTAATCAAATTAGGTGCATCTGGTGTACAAATGGGCAGTAGATTTGTAGCAACTTACGAATGTGATGCTTCGGATGAATTTAAACAAGCTTATGTCAATTGCACTAAGGATGATATAACTCTTATAAAAAGCCCAGTAGGTTTAATTGGTCGAGCTATAAAAAATAATTTTTTAGATGAAGTTGAATTAAATAAAAGACGACCTGAAAAATGTATAATTAACTGTTTAAAAGGTTGTAATCCTTCTACTGCACCTTATTGCATTGCTGATGCTTTAATTAATTCTCAAAAAGGTAATATGCAGCATGGTTTTGCTTTTGCGGGTGCACAAACTCATAGGATAGATAAAATAGTACCTGTTAAAGAGCTTATGAATGAACTTGTAACTGAGTCAAAAAAATATTTATAAATATATAAAAATCGGTAAACAAAACTACTGGCAATTACTTAATATTTTGCTAGTAGTTTTGTTATCTTTACTTAAATAATGCAAGTTTTACAGCTCCATACCAAGCTCCTTGCCTTAGTTTAATCACCTTAATATTTGGGTAAATTTTACTTATTTCTGTTTTAAATTTATCATAAACAAATTTATTATTTACCAATATACTCCCATGAGCTATCAATGTTATTTCTTGCCCTTTATATTTCATTCTTTTCAAAATTGTCTGAGTTAAAAAAACAAGTTCTTTTGAAGCTTGATATAAAATAGCTTTTGAAGTGCTATCACCTTCTTGATAAGCTCTGTCAACTACCACTGATAACCCAGCTATTATCTTCTTATTAAAGGGAACTTTATAAATATAATTTATGAATTCTTCAACATCTTGAATACTTATTTCATCCATTAGCATACATAACAACTTTGATTTTTCACCTTTTTCATCCCAACTTTTAAGAGCTTTATTTATAGCTTGAGTAGCAATCCAATAACCACTACCTTCATCACCTATTAAATAATCCCAGCCTCCTGCTCTATAACAATTCCCCACAGTATCTTCACCATATGCTATAGAACCTGTTCCTGCTATAATAAGTATTCCTTCACCTTTTTCAATTCCAGCCTTCAAGGAAATCTCTGCATCATTAGTCACTGCTATTAATCCTTCTATTCCCAATGATTTTATTAACTGCATCATTCTTTGTTTATCTGCTTTACTATCTATACCAGCTGATCCAATACAAAATGAACTGCAATTTTCTTTGTTTAAATTATTTCTTTCAAGCAAAGCATTTACCGCAAGATGTATATTTTCACTAACTGTTTCTAGTGATGACGAGTTTATATTAGTTGTGCCGGTGATTGTCTTATCTATGAATTTGCCATTTAAATCTGCTATTGCAATGGTACTTTTAGTACCTCCACCTTCAATTCCTATTACAAAATTCAAATTCAATCCACTCCTTAAGCCTATAAATGCTTGATTCTCGCCTTATATTTTTTATAAAGATCATCATTGTCTGTACCATCAACATTTTGACTTCCCAAAATTGGAAGATCAAAACCTTCTTCTGTCAATGTTTTCAAAGCTTCTGCTACAATACTATTAAGAATAGTAATACCTGCAATAGTAGAACCTGGACCAGATTTTTTACCATTAAAGTCTAATAAACTATCACCACTCGGAACACAATTATCTAAAACAATATCACCTAATTCATATAATTTCTTTCCGCTTGAATCTCTTGATTGACAACTTTTAGCATGATTTAAAGATGTAATTACTATTAACTTTAAACCTTCTTCTCTTGCTTTTAAAGCCATCTGAACAGGTACACTATTGCGTCCAGAATTAGATATAATGATCATTAAATCATCTGGTTCAATGTCATAATGGTCCCATAATATTTCAGCTAATCCACTTAATCTCTCAAGCTTACTTCCCTTTGTTGCTCCAGAAGCAATTGTAACAGTATCATCTAACATAGCATTTATATTAGCCAGACCTCCCGCTCTATCAAACAATTCTTCACTAATCATATGAGAATGACCTGTTCCAAATATATGAATTATTTTTTTATTCTTAATTTTATCAACAAACAATTTAGATGTTTCAATTATTTTATCATATTGTGTAATACTTATTTGATTAATCAATTTTTGAGCTTCTTCTATATAACTTAATGCTGACACTTATATCTTCTCCTTTTTATTTCCTTATTTCCTGAAAACATGCAAAATTATATTAGGTGGAGTATCTCCACTTAATATAATTAATTTTTTAAATTCTCTTTATAATAAGTTTTAAACTGTGGTAAATATTCAATATTTTCTTTAATAATATCATCTAATATTTTTTTTGCAACTTTAGAGCTTGTTACTAAAGGATTCATAATTAAAGCCTGTACTGCGGTATTATAATCACCTGTAATTGCAGCTTTTATTGTTAATTCTTCATAGGCTTTTACAACCTGCAATAAACCTCTTATTTTGGCTTCCACCATCCCTACATTTAAGGGCATCGCTCCATGCTTTGTTATAAGACAACTGGTTTCTATAACTACATCGTTAGGCAAATCAGTTATAGCTCCATTATTCCTTGTATTTACAGGCATAACAATCCTTTGATCATTATAAATGGCATTTATTAAGCTGCATGCTGCATCTGAATAATATTGTCCTCCTCTTAATTCAAGCTGCTTTGGCTTAATATTAAGATTAGGGTTTTCATATAATTCAAACAATTCCTCTTCAACTTTTTTAACAACTTCCCCTCTGGTACCTTCTGTTTCAGCTGCTTTTTTTTCTTCATCTAGCATCTCATCAGTATGATAAAAATATCTATGGTATGGGCAAGGTAGCATATTTAAATCTTTTAATTGCTCTTTTAACCATTCATTATCAGGTATATTTTTAACACCATATTCTAAGTCATCGATTAAAGCATCTACAACCTTTGCTGTTACGTCTTTCCCATTGTAGTATATATTTCTTCCCCAAACTAAATGATTAAGACCAACAAAATGCACAAATACTTCATCCTTACTAACATCTAAAGCCTTCGCTGCTGCCATTTGCATCAATATAGGAACATTACAAAGTCCTATACATTTAATATTAGTATGTTTTAATACTGCCTCTGTAATGATTCCCGATGGATTTGTAAAATTAATAAGCCATGCATCAGGACATAATTCTTCCATATCTTTGCATATGTCTAATATTACAGGTATCGTCCTCTGAGCTTTTGCAAATCCTCCCGCACCAGTAGTTTCTTGACCTATACAACCATATTTCAAAGGTATTTTTTCATCTCTTATTCTTGCAGCTAATAACCCAACTCTAAATTGAGTTGTTACAAAATCAGCTCCTTTTAAAGCTTTTTTTCTATCCATAGTCAAGATAACTTCACAATCTAATCCCGCTTTTTTTACCATACGCTTTGCTAGTCCTCCTACAGTTTCCAGCTTATGCCTGCCTTCTTCAATATCAACTAGCCATAATTCTCTTACAGGTAGTTCCTTGTATCTATTAATAAAACCCTCTATAATTTCAGGTGTATAACTAGAGCCACCACCTATTGTTACAATCTTCAAACCTTTGTTTTTCATCTCTATTACCTCCTAATATTACCAACCGTATTTCTCTGGTCCCCATTTTTTATCTATCCTATTTTGCTCTATAATAACTAGCGTATTTGATAGTACTTCTCTATTAATTATTGCTCCCGGCCATAACACTGAATTAACTCCTACTTTAACACCCGGAAAAAAAATATTACCTACGCCTGTTCTGCTATGATCACCAATACATATTGCATCTGAAAAATCAGATGGTATTTCTACTCGTCCATTGATAACATTTGGTGTTTCTGTATCATCAAATCTTAAAGAACCTGTTATACATCCAGCTGCAATATCTGTATAACTACCAATGATGCCATTAATTTCACTATTATGAGCAATACTAACATTATCAAATGTTATGCCGGACATCTCTGCGTTAAAACCAATTTTATTATTATTACCAATAGTAGTATACTCCTTGATATTACATGTATCTTTTATCATTGTGTTATTACCAATAACTACATTGCCTTCTATAATTGGTCCATAGTCAATAATAGTATTATCTCCTATATATATGTCTCCTTTTATTATTACATTTTTCCCTATTCTACTACCTTTACCCAATCTAACTTTCCCATCAATTACAGCAGTTTCGTCTATATAAGCAGTCTTATGTATATCATTTTCTTTCATTAAAGAAAACAAATCATCAATAACAACCTTATTTGCCTCTAATATATTCCACGGTTTATCGACATCTATGCAGTAATTTTGAACCTCAACATTTAATATTTTTTTACTATCTTCAATCATCATCTGTAAGCTTTGCAACAAATCTGACTCTTTAGGCGGCATACCTCCAACACATACATTTTTCATGTATCCAGGATTAGTTTCAAGATACTTTACAACTTCATTGTTTAAAACAAAAACCCCACTAAGTCTGGTATTTACATAATGACTTCTCGGGTGACCATAGATATTCTTTATTTCATCGTCCTGTACTTTAGCACAAATCCAATCAATTGATCGCTCATCTTTCTTCAAATTTTGTGTCAAAGCTGTAGGTATTTTATTTTTCTTATATGCATCTATAACAGCCTTAATACTATCTTCGTCCACTACTGTATCACCAAATACTACTATATAGTCTTGTCCCTTTATTTGCTTTAAACCTTTTAACAAGCTTTTTGCAGTACCCTCTGATTGGTTTTCTTCAATAATCGTTATATTTGTTTTATCTTTTAAAAAATATTTAACCATCTCACTATTATAGCCTGTTACAACATATATTCCTTCTAGGTTCAACCTCTCTAACTGCTCTACAAGCCTAACAACAATAGGTTTATTTACTATAGGTATACAACATTTTTGCCACCAATCATTAAATGGCCAAATTTTTCTACCCTTGCCTGAACATAATATAACACCATACAATTTCACTTCCCCTTTCTAGAATATTGAACAAGTATTAAAATTCACTAGGAATTATACGAGATTTTTTTAAATGCCTTAAAATATTGTTTTAATAAAAGCCACATCTTTATAAAGCAGTATAATTCTTGTATAATTCCCTTACTATTAGTCATCTAGCATTTTAATTTTATTACAAATTTATACCTGTGCTTATACTATTTTCTTATTGAATATGACATTCGTCTATATGTATGCCTTTTCCCACGAATAGCAATAGATAATGCCATTATGTTCTCAGGATCTGCTATTCCACAATGTCCCGCATCTCCAATATGAATAACATCAGCTCCGGCCATTTTAGACATTAGCCCAATTTTTTCTATTACATTTATACTGGCACTTTCTTGTGATGTTCCCATTGCAGTTTTAGCTAATGCACCTGCTTCATGTATTACTTCTATTTGTCTTTTAGCCAAATCTTGATCCATTCCAGGTACTGTACCAGGTGCTGGAATCATAACAACATCAGCTCCGGCATTTGCAAAGTCCTTTAAAATTTGAGGATCATATACATTTTCTCTACCAGCTCCATGCATCTTTCCTGCTATAATCATCACTCTATCTCCTAAGATATCTACAGCCTTTTTAATTCCTTCAACTATTGTATTAATAGTAACACCGGTGTTTGGATTACCGGTTATAACTATATAATCAAAACCCAACTTTATTGCTTTTTTAAGATTTTCTTCATTAAGCTGTAGTCCTTTTGGATACAAAAATCCTTCAGGTACTGGCTCCATATTGACTCCTACGAATCGTCCCAAAATATTTTTCAAATTTCTGATATAATCATTATTTGTACTATTTGCTTTAATTTGTTTCCCTAATTTTATATAGCTACTAGCTACGTTTTCATCTACTATATCAAAATCTTCTAATCCAAAAACAAAGGGCATATTAAAATCAAATGTGTTTAATGTTATCATATCAGCACCAAAAGATGCAGCCAGCTCAGGATTACTTACTCCATATACCATTGATTGACTACTAATTACTGTTTCACACATTATTGTTCTACCTTCGGATTTTTTAATAGTCTTTATAAGCTCTTTTTTTGAAAATGTTGTAACATCATTATGATTTAATTCAAAAATTCTTTTCAATTACTCACTTCCTAATTTCTATTTTTGAAATTGTCTCATATAGACAAACCATTTCTTCAATTAAATCCATTGCTAAAGAAGCTCCCATTAGATGATCTTGTGCATGTACCATTAATATGTTCACTTTTGTTTCACTGCCATTTGCTTCTTTCTGGAGCATTTCTGTTTGAACATGATGTGCTTTCAAAAACTCACTCTTGGCTTCTTTTAATAAATCTTGAGCTTTTTCTGTATTACCTGTTTTTGCTTCTTTTAATGCTTCAAAACTAAGGCTTTTTGCATTCCCTGCATGAACAATTAGTGTTAATGCTATTTCTTCTAGTTTCATATTCCAGTCTCCTTTCAATAAATTACTTAATTATTAAATGTTTCTATAGCTAGTTCTAAAGCCTTTTTGCCATTAATCATTCCATAAATCATCGGAGGTATAACTGTATATTTTTTACAGTGGACTCCACATAAATCTGATACCATTTTTTCTTTGTATTTAATCTGTGGTCCAAGCATTACAATATCAAAATGATCTATTAAACTCTCTAGTTCAATAATTGATCTAGCCATTATTTCTATATCTTTAATTCCTTGTTTTTCAGCTTCTTGCTGCATCTTTTTAACTAATAAACTTGTTGACATTCCTTCATTACATAAAAGTAATATTTTCATTAAAATAACCTCCTTTGTTTATAACAGAATTTTTATGTTTCAATGCAATATAATTTATTTATTTACACCCTTTAAATTTTGTTTCTCACATGCCTTAAAGAATGGATAATATATTACTGCTGCAATGATAATTGATATTAAACTCCACACAGCAGCTTTCCAATCTCCACCTGTTATTAAATATGGACCGATAACAGCTGGCATTGTCCAAGGTACTGCTACAACAGGTCTACCAATTATATTTAAGGCCATTAAAATATATGTTGATGTTGTTAATAATAATGGAGTAACTACAAAAGGAATTAACATCATTGGATTAAGCATTATTGGAAAACCAAATATTACAGGTTCATTTATTTCAAATATTGCTGATGGTAAAGCTAAGCGTCCTAATTGCTTGTAGCCTTGATCTTTAGATTTAATCATTAACAATACAAGTGCAAGTGTAGCACCGCTACCTCCAATATTAATGAACATTGGTATAAAACCTTCCGCAGTGATATATGGTATCGGTTTTCCTGCTACAAAAGCTGCTGCGTTTGCTGCTAAGAATTGAAGTGTTATAGGTTCAGCAACAGCTCCCATAATTGCATCTCCATGTATCCCTACAGCCCATAATAAAGAAGTAAGTAATACGAAAACTATAATTCCTGGTAGTGTATTTAAGGCAAATACTGCTGGTTGAAAAATCATAGTTACAAAGGCTGTTACATCAAATCCTAAAAGTATTCTAATTACCCAAAGTGAAGTAATTAAAAAAGTAATTGGTAATAATGCCCTAAAAGAATTTCCGATAGATGGTGGTACATTTTCAGGTAATTTTATAACAATATTTTTCTTTTCAAAAAATTTTTGAATCTCAACTGCATATATCGCTACAATTATAGCTGTAAAAAGTCCCTCTGCTCCAAAATTGTCTGTACTAAGCCCACTACCAGGTTGAAGCTGTAAGACTAAAAATCCTACTAATGACATAGCTGCACCCATTATTGTATTTTCACCAAATTGTTTAGCTAAATTATATCCTATACCTACAACTGCTATTATTGCTAATACCCCAAAAGTAATATCAACAGGAGCGAAAATTTTATCTGCATAAGGTGCTATAAGTTCTTCCCACCCAGGAATAGGCAAACATCCAATAATTAAGAAAATACTTCCTGCAATTGTGAAAGGAACAGTAACAACTATACCATCTCTAATACCTTTGAGATATTTTGAATCACCTAATTTAGCAAGTGTTGGTAGAGCTTTTTCCATTAACCACGTCAAAAACCTGTTGTTTTTCATATTTATATCTCCTCTCTTAGTATAATACGGACAAACGTTTGAAATTTATTGTTCTTTATATACTCGATAAAAAATGACAATTATTCTGTAATCATACCATGGAAACGACCTAACCAATATGGTAATGTATATGTTGTAGACCCATCAAGTATTTCGCCATGCTCACTTCCACCTTTTATTTCAAATGGACATCTATTATACTTTTTTACATCCATTTCATCCATTGGAAGAGCTACGAACCAACTATTTCCATTTGGACCTTTTGACAAAGCTCTATTCGTACCGTTATAGTCAATAATATCATTACGTCCACTATTATCGACAAGCCATCTTCTTGTATCTATAGGATGACGTTTTAAAGCCCATGCTGCAGTTTCAAGATTTGCCTTTCCTAATGTATTAGGATATGCAAGTTGATATATATAAAACCAAAGTGGGTTATTGCCATATTGTATACTTATCCACCAATCATCTATGCCTGCACGATATTTTTCTATAAGTGTAGAATCTGTTTCCATTTGAAATAATAAATAGTATGCAAGCATTGCCATTTCTTCATCTGAGTAGTTAAGCTCTGCTTGTACTTCCATAGCTGTTTCTCTTGAATATGGGTCAAGTCTCGGGTCGTTATCAGGTGCATATGGATGATCCTCTTTATACCCACGTACTATCATTTCATTAAAACGATCTCTATATTCGCTTTGAAGGTCTGCATATCTATATGGATCAGCTAGAGCTAACTTACAATACTCAGTTTCCCACTTACTTTCACCAGTAAGATATGCTGCAGTTTTAAATACTGATAATAATACTAAACTATTAGTTGTACAATCTTCCCAAGCATAATCATTATTAAAATAATTACGTGTCATTTTACCCCATGAAGTAGGTTGACCCGTAGCATCTGTTAAGCAGTAATCATTCTCTAATACATGTTGAGCTATGTTACGGCTTGTATCCACAATAATCTGACCTAATTCTTTATCTCCATTTGGTCCTGCACATAATGTATCATATGCAACCTTGTAGATGAAAAGATGTCCTATAATTTCATCTGTACTTGTATCAGCTTTATAGATTACATCTGTGTCTGTATAATTTGTACCATCCCCTTTAGGTATTGACCTGTAAAGATTTGCAAGTCTTGCTGGTAATTCTAAACTTGCGTCTACTTCAATACCTGCAAAATCTTCAACTTTTTTTGCTCTTCTATTTACTTTTTTATACTCACTTCTTGCTGGATCATCAGGACCTGTGCCAGGTTCAAATGGCATAGCTTTTGATATCATTTTTCCATCTTTAAGCATCTTCTTAAAAAAGAAACCATCCCCAATAGGTACAGGTTCAGATTCTAATCCGTCAAGATGATATGAACGAGCTATAAAACCTTTCATTGTACGTTTCTGAGTTTCTCCTTCACCTTTAGTTACCCAATCACCTTGAACTTTTGCTTTATAAATATCTGCAGGATTTAATAAATGCATACCTTTCATTCCTACTGGTCCTTCGATTGGATATAAGAAGGTAGAATCACCATCTTTTCTTAAATATTCTTTAGACATTAAATTAGATTCATTAACAAGATGTCTTATTTTAGCATCTATTTCTCCATCCCTTGATGAAATATTTGCAAGCAAAAGAACTGCTTCAACTGATTTAGTTGCTCTTTTTCTTGCTTCTTCCTTTTTTACAGGATCAGTTTCTACTGCATATCTGAAGCACTCTCCTGCTGCATACATTGCTGTCCATAAACCATCATTATCCGATACTTCTGGTACCCATTCACCATTTACTAATTTTGACTGTGATACCATACCACGACGACTTACATTTTCTTGTGTATAGTTACTCATTAATATTGCCTTTTCTGTATATCCCATAGGTTTCATTTCAATGTGAGATACACCTGTTTCTGTAAGTACCCAAACACCTTTGTTATTATCTGACACAATAAACTCTATTTTGTTATTTGTATCATAAAAATAACGAGGACCTGTAAAATATTGTACTTTATCTCTTTCATCCTTTTCAAATGGATCAATTCTCATCATACCATTATTTGCACCAAACCACATTACACCGTCTTTATCAATGACTGAAGCGTTTACACCTAAATTTATTGGATAAAGATTTGAACTAATACTATTACCTTTCAAAGCAATATGATCTTTAATAGTTTGTGGGATTTCAGCATCAGTTTTAGTATACTTAGTTACAAATTTTTGTAATGTTTCACCTACTTTAATAGGTGTTCCACTATAGTTTACAACTTTTCTAGTTGAGTTACTAACCTTACCATCCTTAGTACTAGCATAAGTTTCGTTCTGACTTGTTATTGCTAAAGTAATTAACGAAAAAACACATACAACCGTAACCATCTTAAATACTCTTTTTTTCATTATATACCTCCTCTTGTCTAATATAGGCAAAAATTTATTACTTTAAAAATAATTGTCATGACATCAATTTTAATTTGCCTAGTATATTATATATGCAAATATTATACCAAAAATACCTTCCCTGATTTATCAGTCTTAACGTAACTAGTTGGATGTGTATGAATGTGTATAATTTAGTGTATATTCTTTTTACCACACATATAAACCAGAATGAATAAACACTTTTACTCTTAGTACATGATTTAATCCACTTATATTAGCTAATACTTTATATTTTAATAATATAAACATCTTAATATATGCATACTGTATATATTATCCTATAAGTCACTGTTCACTTTATCAAACTACACATAATTTTTGTTGGTACAAAGTTTGCTTTATAATATTCAGTTAATAAAACAAGCTCTTTATTTTTAAGATTCATGTAGAATTTGCACTAATATAAATTAATTCATTATAAACGGAGGTACTGTCATTAAAAAATGTCTTTAAAATAACTAATAAGTCAACATTAAGCAACTAAAATTTTCAAATCTAATATTTTTTTACATACAACTATCGGAGCTTATTATCCATTTCAATTTGTATATCTTAAAAGCTTAAGATGTAGTAATACTTATATCAGAACAATAATTGCTATTATTTCTCTTGTTACAATACTCGCACAATATTTTTGGGATTTGTAAGTGATTGGATACATCAGTAAAGAAAGTCTTTATTCCTTGTCTAACAACTGCGGCTACGTTACTAATTACATTACCACTGTATTATAAATCTTCATATTATCTGTATAGTTATGTGTATAATTTCTTTCTTTAAAACTGTATTACCACCATTATTAGATAATTGGACTATAGAAGAAATTAAAAATGAGAAAAAATTTACATACAGACCCATTAGGTTATGGGGATTTATAGGATTTACTTTGACTGTTTTTATTATGTATAAAAGGTGTGTATATTATTATTTATTCACTTTCACCTGAAGAAACTAAAAGCACAGCTCAAACTCTTGCTACTGCTTTTTATGTCGGTATAAGTGGTATTGTAGGTAGTTATATTAGGAGATTAATTATGATAATTTTGGGATTAAATATATGTTTAGATTAGTTGGCTACATAAGCTTAGGTATTACAGTCTTATTATTTTATCTTTTCACCTTAAAATTTTTGTTCTAGATTACATCAGAAAACTTTACTCTAAATTAATCAACTCGCCATTAGTTTGATATAATAAATAATTTAGGCATAAAAAAAATAAATAGTCAATTTGTAAAGTAATTTTGATTATTTTCTAGGCACTCAATCCCACACATACTTACTGTATGTAAATGATTGAATAACAACAAAAATACTCAAAAGAACGAGCAAGATGACTAGTTTATTTTTTGAATGTGCCTTACATCAAAATTAAGATTAGCGTTCTATATTAAGAAACATGGAGATGAAAAATGAAAAATTATCTCCATATCATTTAACTGTGACAATTGAAATGACATTCACTTTAATAATTTTCTATGATTACTCTAGGTATAATATCAAATAGAATGAATTAATTTTAATACATTTGCATACTCTCCTAGCGGAAAGTCTATGTTGAATAATTCCACAAATGGCACAAAGGCTTTTTCTAACATAACATACTCCTTGGAATATTTTTTTAAAATCATATCATATTCCTGCAATTTATTTAATTTTTCTCCTTTAGAAAGCCTTTCAATAGCACAAGCAATATGTAATACTAAACCTGACAAAATCCCTTGATTAAATGTAATTCCATTGAGCTTTAATATTGAGTTGAATTTTTTAAATGCATTCATATAATGCTTTCCATCAATATCTATATTTTCACTTATCACTTTTTCAATACTATTTAAAAATACTGTGTTATCATCAAGCATTATAAGCTCATCAAATAATTTACTGCCATTGCCAATTAAAAAATCATTAGTTGCTATATAATTTATTGTTTTATCCTCTGGTTCTACACTACTTATAACAGCAATAATATTTTTCTCCTTCTTTATTTTTTTCAATTTCTTGTTGTAATCTTCTTTATTATATATACTAATAGGTAATATGTTAGGTATAAAAAGATAATCGTCTTCTCTGTCAAGTAATTGCTTTTCTAAAATATTTTTTAATTTAATAGCAGTTCCTTCTCCAGTAATACAAGCTGTAATAATAACATGATCTTTTATGTTATTGTTAAAATTATTATTATTGGAATACATCCTGCCAATATATGGACTAAAATTAATTACACCCTGGTAAACTTCTTCTAATGAAGAATAATTAAGCGATTTTCTTGTTGCCTCTAAAACCATTGGAGTGCTAATCATTTCAATGGTTTTAATTGGTATTTCTGTTTTTTGATAAATTATATCTCCAAGTAGTAATAATGATCCCATATCAACAAGTAACAATACACCTTTACCCTCATCAGCTTTTTTTACTAATTCCGTTAAATTCTTTAATGCAATAGTAACTTTTTGATTTAAAGGCATATTATAACCTATAGCATGCTTGGATCCTAATAGCCTATTAGCAACATCTACTATAGATGTTGCTGCACTTTCACCATGCATAGCTACTATTATACCTACGTGACCTGTTTGTTTTTTATCAACGCAATCATCAATAATTAAAAACATTGTTATGAAACCGATTTCATCCTCTGGTATATTTACCTTGAATTTCTTTTCTAATTCTGATACAAAATCAGAAGCCATATTAAATTCTAATGGATGCATATTTTTTATATCATCTAAATTGGGATTTACAATGGATTTTTGATTATTAATTCTTTCTAATGTACAAGACACATGAATAGACATTCCATAGACAATCTTTTCATTGAATGGGGTATTCAAACTGGCAAATGATTTTTCTAGAAATTTTCTAGTCATATCAACTATTTCTTTGTTTACTACCTTGTATAAATCATTAAAATGTCCTTTATTAGCATTATAAATATAATTTTTTATATATTTATCCAGTTCAAGACTTAAAATCAAAAGACTGTCCTTTTCATCAAAACCTTTAGTCTTCAAATCCTTCATTTTCATTTCTAATGTATCATAAATATTAAAAAAATCATTTTGTTGTAAAAAGGTAAAATCATTTTCTTCAGCAGTAATAGTAATTTTTTTATCTGTTATTCCTATGTCTTTTAATTCTTTTTCAAATTCCTTGTAACGAAGCAGCCCGTTTTGAACATACTCAGGTAAATATTCATTTGTTATGAACATCTTTTTTTGTTTATGTGATATATATTCCAAAAATGCTCTTGCACAACACAATTTTATATCACTTACAAGCTGTCCTATATTATTAATACAATCATATAAAAGAAAAGCTATAACAGTATTTGAATGAATATCAATTGATACTTTTAGATGACATGCCTGCTGTTTAAAATAAAATTCAATTAATTCCCACCGTTCACTGATAGTCATTTCTCTAAGAGCAGGTATTTTGACAATCATAGGAATACGTCTAACAAATGTTTTTAATAATACAGAATCAATATTTTCAGTTGTAGCACAAATAATCAAGATATTTGCACTTTGATAATGCTCGTCTTCCCCTAATTTTCTATAAAGTCCTCTATCAAGTAAATAAAAAAGCATCTCTTGTCCTTCAGGTGGCAACCGATGAATTTCATCTAAAAGCAATACTCCACCATCAGCTTTTTTAACAATACCATCTTTATCCTTATTTGCACCTGTGTAACTCCCTTTTTTAACTCCAAAAAGCTGTGATAATAATAATTGAGGATTATTTGCATAATCTGCACAATTAAAAGAAACAAACGGAGCAGTTTTTTTTATTCTTTTGATTTCTTTAGCATATTCATACATCAACTCAGCAAACATGGTTTTTCCTACTCCTGTTTCACCCGCTAACATAGTATGTAGTCCACTTGGTGGATATAATATTGCTGCTTTTACTTGTTTAATTGCAGTTTTTAAAGTTATGTCAGCTCCAATGAGCCTGTCGAATACACTAATATTAGTTGAATCGTTTTTGATAAATTCAGTCGTATCTATTGTGTAAAGAACCGGTTTACCCTTTATTTTATGTAACTTCCCATTATTAACTAAAGTATTAAGTTCACTGGAAGCATTTGATCGCTGTATATTTAAAACTTTCGCAAGTTCATTGGTTGTAACTCCTTTTATTTTTCCGAATTCTTTTTTTTGGATTTCGCATAACTTTTTTACCTCTAAATAAATTTCATCTACCTTCTTCATAAACTCCTCCTTTCTACATCATAAACCCCATAATATTAAAAAATCAACAATAGGATTAGCTTGTACACTTCTTAATTTTGATAAATTTGTATCATTTTGAGATTATTCATAATACTATACCTAATAATAATATTATTATCTATATAAATTAATCACTTATATAAAATGTTATAATTGCTAGCTTTAACACTTTTATAATACATCAATTAAATGTATAGGTAAATAGTTAACCCTAGATTAATCATAAAAAATCAAATATTGCAAACAAAAACAATACCTATTTTTTTAAGCGAAGAATTAATATCACGATTTTAAGTGAATCACTTACTCACATGAAGAATGATTGATAATTACCGATTTTACACTTGTCCACACGAAAGCTTATATTGCTAACTCATCTACTAAATCTATTATTGTTTAAAAAACAGCTAAATTAGCGTTTCACCAATAATATGTTAGGATATAAGCTCAATGATAATTTCCAAATAGTTTTATTCTTTTTTTAAGAAACAATCCAATAGAATTACTCAAAATCAGAATTGATAATCGAATAGGAGGTATTTGATTATTTCAATTACCGACTTCTCCACCAAGCATACCGTTGGGTACTTGGCGGTTCATTAAGACAATCTGACTTTTTCGTACTGTGTTATTAAACTTTTAAAACCATGATTAATCAACCTTTGATTAGTTATGGTTTTGTTTAATATTGGTCTATTCGATATTCTCCAATATCCTTTTCGGGTATTTGCATATTCCCATACTTTATCTTTTAGAACACCTAATTTCCTTAGACATTTATACCTTGTTTTAACCTTTTTCCATGTTTTCCAGATACAAGCCCTAAGTCTTCGGCGTGTCTATTCTTCTATCTCTTTAAGCTTATTCTTCATATTTGCTAGTTTGTAGTAGTTAATCCATCCTACCGTTATCTGATTTAGTCTTTTTAACCTATATCTAAAATTCATGCTAATATTTCTATTTGTAATTTCTTTTATCTTCTTTTTAAATCTTCTATAGCTTTTCTCATGAACTCTGAATTTTACTCCAGTTTTAGTATAGTAGAATGTATACCCTAAGAACTTTCTCTTTATGGGCGAATCCACTGCGCTTTTATTTGTGTTGACTTTTAATTTAAGCCTTTGTTTCTTTTGACTCTTTTATATGCTTCATATAAGTTACATTTACTAACTATTATTTCTAATAATTTCT
Source organism: Abyssisolibacter fermentans (assembly GCF_001559865.1). Taxonomy (NCBI): domain Bacteria; kingdom Bacillati; phylum Bacillota; class Clostridia; order Eubacteriales; family Clostridiaceae; genus Abyssisolibacter; species Abyssisolibacter fermentans. The sequence goes on along the minus strand of NZ_LOHE01000037.1, from coordinate 7,651 downwards.
CAGTACTTTGTTCAGATTCGGTTTTCGAATATAGTAACGCCGATAAAACACTGGACACTCCCCGTTTACCTTGGATTACCAATCCTACTTCCACAGAGTAGTCTTCTTTTGAAGTTTTCTGTCTTTCATTCATGTTTATTGAGTATACCATTTCTTAATCACCTCCCTAATGTTCAGTCCTTCCCATTTATATATCATTAAATGGTACTATGACATCTGCTGACTTCTGATAGTTCAGCTATACATCTCTGTATAGGTTATCATTCAAATATTTAATCTGTTGTAACATATCTATCAGACCTCCCTAGGTAAGAACATAATCTTGCATTCCATATATCTGCCACATTTACTGTAATAACTTTCGGGTGATACGGACTTAGTTTTGTTATGCAAACTCATCCAACTATATTCAGCCTCATATGTGATTCGTGTTCCTCAGACCGAAAATTTGCCTCCAGCTTCCTTCAGATTCCACCTCACAATGGACACCCTTGCTCTTGGCTAACACCTGTGTTCAGGACTTTCTCCCTATAGATTATGTCCATGCTAGGCGCACAAAAATAAATCCTTCAAATTAAAGAAGGATTTATAGAAATTATAAATTTTTGAATCTACTATGTCATCCATCATAAGAATATAAAATAATGGAATTAACAGTTATATAAAGTGGGATTAAAAGTTATATTTAATACTAGATAAAAAACAATATTATTTCGAGTAAAAAAGTCTTGAAATTATATTTATCCGCAATTTTGATAAGTTTATAATTTCCTGTGTGTTATAAGTAAAATAGTAGATTATTGACTATTGTCGTTTCTACTTGAATATCATTTTAATAATTTAAACCTTAGATTATTTTACCTTTTATCATATTTCTTTCGATAGCTTTTTTTATATTGAAACCAATAGCATATGCTTGTTTCAATTCATCTTCTCTTCCTTCAAAATTACCTAAATCATGTATATTTTCCATAGTAAATCTTTCTATCGGTTTTATGTTTAAATGTCCAAAATAATGCTCAATAGTATCTATAATATGATTAGTTTCATTTTTTCTTTGACCTGCTCTGATAGCTACAGAAATTCCATACTTTCCTTCTGGAACAATATTTCCACCTTCTCCTGTATCACAATATGGCGTACTTCTATCAAAAAATACTTTTAACTGTCCAGTAACATCGCCCCAATATGATGGTGATGCAACTAAAACTACATCTGATTCTAATAAATCTTCAAAAATAGCGTTCATATCATCATGTTGTTTACATTTTCTCATGCTATAACAATAGTTGCAACCTTCACAATAATTAATATTTAAATATCCTAAAACATATCTTCTAACTACAACCCCTGCTTCTTCCATGCCTTTAATAATTTTATCTACTACTAAAGCTGTACTACCATTATTTCTCGGACTTCCAATAATACATACTGCTTTAATTTTAATCACCTCTCAAATTTTTTTTCATTTCATTTAGAGAACAAACTACTAAGAAAGATTAAAGGTAGATTTTAATCTAATTTCCAATAGATTATAAAATGTAAAGAGTTTAATCTTTACTTCATTACTTTTTTGGTTATAGCTAATTATACCTTATTGCTTTTGAATTAGTTTTAAAAATACTATCATTATTTGCTTCACTAGAACATAAAATTCCCAACCGACTTTTAATCGAAATAATATATTTTGTTTACTAATCCCCAAAATACTATCACTATTATTTTTTACCTTCTATACGTTACTTTTTATAACCTAGTAAAAAATCTTAAATACTTCATGATATCTGATACTTCATCTTATTTAATTACTTGTCCTATACTATAACTAAAATTTAATTAACTAAAAAACCGTTTATTATAATTCCACTCCTTTCAGATTATTTATACCTAACTCAGTATCAGTTTTAAAATCTACAATCTTATTAATTCAAATAGTGTAATAATCTTCACTTAGAATCAATGAAACTATCATTTTTTCCAAATATAAAAATAACTCTACAATATAATTATTAGGCTAATATCACAATATTCCTTTAACTACTTTTGTCGATTTTTAGTTTACATGCTCTATTGCGTAAATCATCAAAAAAATTTTTTTATTTTTTTTATAATACTTATAAAATATTATATTTTTAATACTTCTCAAGTTGTAAATACCCTTATTTATGAGCATAATGTACATGATTTTATTAATTTCGCTAATTTTCTAATTTACAGTATATACAATTTAAGAACTATATGTAACTTTAACAATTTATTGCATCATTGACAATAGACGAAACCCTTGATAAAATATTTTTAATGACATAATTATATTGACTAGAAGGCTTTATTATAACATCAATCAGTTTTAAGCTAATATCATGCAATATTATTATATAATTAATACGTGTTTTATAATGTTAATTATAAATTTATTTAAAACTGAAATATAGTTCAACCATTTTCGCGAAAGTAAAATGGTATGACTAATAAAAACTCGTCCTTGTAATAAAGGATGAGTTTTTTATCACAATCTAACCATGACAATTAAAGGAGGTATCATCTATGTTGAATTTCAATGAAATCCAAAAAGCTAAGGAAAGATTAAATGATGTTACAAAGAAAACTAATTTAATATATAGTCAAGTATTTAGTAATGAATGTAATAATGAAGTATATATTAAACCTGAAAATCTTCAACTTACAGGTGCCTATAAATTACGTGGAGCTTATAATAAAATTAGTAAACTTTCAGATGAAGAACGACAAAAAGGACTCATTGCTTCATCCGCAGGTAATCATGCACAAGGCGTTGCTTATGCAGCTAAAAAACTAGGTGCTAAAGCAACAATTGTAATGCCGAAATCTACACCTATAATAAAAGTTGAATCCACTAAAAAATTAGGTGCAGATATAATTCTCGAAGGAGAATGCTATGATGAAGCTTATGCTAAAGCAAGACAATTAGAAGAACAAGAAGGATATACGTTTATACATCCTTTTAATGACCTGGATATAATTGCTGGTCAAGGAACAATTGGTATAGAAATATTAGAAGAAAATAAAGATATAGATTATGTATTAGTTCCAATTGGAGGTGGTGGTCTAATAAGTGGTATCGCTACTGCTGTAAAACACATAAAACCTTCAATAAAAGTTATAGGTGTAGAACCTATTGGTGCAATGGCTATGAAAAAATCTATAGAAAACGGTAAACTTATAGAACTTGATTCTGTGAAAACAATAGCTGATGGAGTTGCTGTAAAAAGACCTGGTGATATACCTTTTTCAATAGTAAAAAAATATGTTGATGATATAATAACCATTTCAGAATACGAAATCATGGAAGCTTTCTTATTACTACTTGAAAATCATAAAATGGTTGGCGAGAATGCTGGTGTGTTATCTTTAGCAGCATCAAAGAAACTAAATGTAAAAAATAAAAAAATAGCTTGTGTCATCAGTGGAGGTAATATAGATGTGCTTACGATATCTACACTTATAAATAGGGGCCTAGTAACAAGAGGTAGAATTTACTGTTTTTCAGTGGAATTACCTAATACACCTGGTGAATTAAATAAAATATCCAAAATTTTATCAGATTTAAATGCAAATGTTATAAAGTTTGAACATAATAGATATGTTACTTATGATAGATTAACGAATGTAAAACTTGAAGCAACCATTGAAACTAGTGGAAAAGAGCATATAGAGCTTATCAATAAAAAACTTAAAGAAATAGGATTAGAAGTTAAGACAGTTCACTAATTTATTTCATAGAAAACAGACCATTATACTGCTTAGTATGTGTGGTCTGTTTTTTGATTATTTTATTTTCGGTTTAAGTATGTTCACAAAACATTACAAGAAAATCACTGCACTATTTTTTATGAAAATAGGCTATAAAGCTATTCTTTTCTTGGAGATGCAAATAAGAATTATCTGACTCATAAATACATAAATAAAATTGGAAAGAAAGTTGAAACAAAAAAAGTTGTTGATGCTTAATCATAAAATAATTTAAGATTTTTAGTTCTATTCTAATTCTAAAAGCACTATTTGAATTGCTTTACTAATCGTTTCTTTTTTATTTCAGCAGTAATCCATATAACAATAGGTAAAATTACTTGAAATGGAGAGGTAAAATACAGCCATATTTCGAATTGAAATTCATTATAATCAAATACACTATCATATTGAAAAAAAGATAAATTTATTACTAATAAAGTAATAATCGTTACGATAAAACGATAATCTTTAAATCCAAATATTTTAGTAAGTCCTTTACAAGTACATAGTATCAACATTCCTATTTTAATAAATCCACCTAACAAAAAAACAACAGCAACAACAACTTCTACTCTTTGAATTATACTAGCTATATTAATTCTTTGAACAGAATAGTAGGTAGAATAGTAGGTATTTGTTGCTGTATCAACTCCTATTACCAAAATACTTGTTAAAGAAAATATAAGAAGATATATTCCACCTAATAATAATCCTAAGTTATAAATTTTATAAGTTGATTTTTTTGTTTTGAAATCCTTAAAAACTATAGCAAATGCTATTATTTGACCAAAAGGAAAAGAAAAAGAATTAAATGCACCTTTTAAAATCGGTTTTATTCCATTATAAAATACAGGGCGTATATTGTCTATATTCATATCAGGTATTAACAACAATGATGAAATAAATAATATAAAAACAGGAATTATTACTAAAACTTCGCTGAATCTTCCCATAACCTCTATACCTTTTTTTATTCCCAAACCGCATAAAGCAGCAAAAAACATCATAGGTATAATTTTTGGTGTTTCCGTAAGACTAACTATTTTTATAAAATTACCGTAATTAACTAAAACATCAGCAGCCCAATAATATACAAATAAAGTTAATATTATTATAACAATTTTACCAATAAGTCTTCCAAAACATATTTCAATAATGTCATATAAGTTTTTGCTTGGAAAAATACACTGAAGACGGCTATAGATAAAAGCGAAAGGTAAAGCTAGCATTATAGCTATTATAATAGCTATCCATAAATCCTTTTTAGCTTCTAGCCCCATAATAACTACTGAAGATGATCCTGTTATAAACAGAATTATTAGTGCTATACCCTGTTTATCAGAAATAATTTCTTTATTCATTATTTATTTCTCCAATCTTATAGTTAATCAATATTTTTTGAATAATCCAATTATTGTATTTTAGTTTAACCAAATAATTAAATTTAATAGTATTTTTTCCTACAAAATTGGAATTTATTATTCACAAGCTTATTCTTAAAAACATTACTATTTTAGAAATATAATTGAATTAGTTAAAACTAAATTAACTATTTATTTATTAATAAAAAAAAATATGCTATAATTATTACGAAATAAATGGTAATAATGCTAAAAAAAATAGGAGGCTATAGTCGTATGAAAATGAAAATAAGACGTAAAATGATATCAGCATTTATTATATTAATAACCCTACCTTTAATAGGTTTAGGAATCGGCTCTTATAAAAAAACATTAGATATAATTGAAGGTGATTTGGAAGAACTCTCTATTAGCACTTTAGAAGGAATAGACTCATCTATTCATAATTACCTACAGGGTTATGAAAAAGTTATAAATATTATGTCAGATAACTTGAATGTAAAAGAAATTTCATATCATCCAGAATACGAACAATGGATGCTTGATCTTTTCAAAGGGATAAAAAAATCAAATAGCAGTATAACCGCAATTAACATGGGATTAAAAAATAAAAAAATATATTCTTATCCACATCACCAATTTTCTTCAAACTTTGATCATACAAAAAGGCAATGGTATAAAGATGCATATACCAAAAAAACAGTTTGCTGGACACAGCCTTATACTGATGAAATAACAAAAAAATTAACAATATCAGTATCAGCACCTGTATATGGTACTAACGCAAATGAATTTATTGGTGTAGTATCTATAGATATTGATTTGGAATCTCTATCAAATATAATAAATGAAATGAAAATAGGCGATAACGGCTATCCTTTTCTTGTAGATGCAAATGGTAAATTTATGACTCATAAAGATATAAAAAAAATTGGGCAGAAACTTGAAATAAATGAAATAGTTGATGCAATCTCATCAAATCAACAAGAAAATATTACTTATACCTATGAAGAAAGGGAAAAAAATGCCTCTTTCAAAAAAATGAACAAAACCGGATGGACAATAATAGGTACAGTGTATGCAGATGAAGTTTTTGATAGAGCAAATGTTATGATATATAGTACTATAATCATAGGAGGAATATCTTTATTAGTTGCTTTCATAATAGCTTATTTCTTTTCTAACAGTATAACAAAGGGTATTAAGCATTTACATAATGATATGGAAAAAATTAAAGAAGGTGACTTAACTGTAAGATCTAATATAAAAAATAAAGACGAACTTGGAAAACTTTCAAAAGATTTCAATAGTACAGTAAGTCAGCTATCAAATTTATTAAAAAATATCAGTAAGATATCTGATCAAGTAAAAACTTCTTCTGAAACCTTAGCATCTACAGCAGAAGAAACAAGTGCAATTTCAGACGATATAGCAGATGCAGTTGATGGAATAGCTAAAGGTACTGTTTCACAAACCTCTGATATTGAGCAAACAGTTAATCTAACAAATAATTTAGCTAATAAGTTAAACAAACTAGCTAATAATACAGACCATATGTTAAGCTCTGCAAGTAATGTAGTAAAATCAAATTCGAATGGTATTAGCGCTGTCAACGATTTAAAAGAAAAAACACAATTAACTAACAATACAACCAACAAAATGGAAAAAGCAATATTAGGGTTAGATGGCAAGTCAAAAACTATAGGTCAAATAATAAATACTATTACAGCTATTGCCGAACAAACAAATTTACTAGCTCTCAATGCTGCTATAGAATCAGCAAGAGCTGGAGAACATGGAAGAGGATTCGGAGTAGTTGCTAATGAAATAAGGATTCTTGCAGATGAATCAGCTAATGCTGCAAACGAAATAAAACATATCGTAGAAGATATCCAAAATGACACTGATGATACTGTTAAAATAATGCAGGAAGTTAAAGAAGTAAGTAATGAACAAGTAGATGCAGTTTTAAGAGTAAATACTTCATTTGATAATATATCAAAATCAATAGAAATGATTACTAATAAAATTAACACTATAGATGAATTTGTAAATCATATGAATAATGAAAAAGATTTAATTGTAGCTTCAATAGAAAATATAGCATCAGTATCAGAAGAAACAGCAGCTTCTTCTGAAGAAGTTAGTGCATCTATGGAGCAACAAGCAACAACCGTTGAAGAAGTTGCAAAAGCAGCTGAACATCTAAATGAGCTTTCAATAAAATTAGATAATGAAATAAAAAGATTTAAAATGTAAGATTTTAAAAAGTAGCCTCCTTTTGATATGATACTTCCAAAGTAGACAGTTTAATTAATTAAAATTAGATTGTTTACTTGGAGGTATTTTTATTATGGGAAGAAAACCAAAATTAAGTAAAGAAATAAAAGTAAAAGCATGTGAAGATTATAAGAATAATCAAGGTAGTTTTATTAGCATAGCTAAAGCTTATGGAGTTAATAAAGAATCTGTTAGACGATGGTATTATAGCTATTTAAATCATGGACCTGATGTATTTG